>JBEANX010000151.1:0-5375 GCA_041165245.1 Pseudomonadota bacterium | reverse complement strand
GAAACCTATGTGATGGAGCGCGCCTTGGTGCCTGAAGTGGCCTTGGTGAAAGCGCACCGTGCGGACAAATCGGGCAACTTGCAGTTTCGTTTTACGGCGCGCAACTTCAACCCCGCTGCTGCGATGGCGGGCAAGATTACCGTGGTGGAGGTGGAAGAGATTGTGGAAACCGGCGACATGGCGCCTGACGCAGTGCACCTGCCTGGCATTTATGTGCACCGCATCGTGCTGAACGCCGCACCGGAAAAGCGTATTGAGAAACGAACCATCACTGAAAAGGCGGGGGTGTAATCATGGCCTGGAACCAAGACCAAATGGCGGCCCGCGCGGCCCACGAGCTGGAAGACGGCTTCTATGTGAACCTGGGCATTGGCCTGCCCACGCTGGTGGCCAACCACGTTCGCTCCGACATCGAAGTCTGGCTGCAAAGCGAAAACGGCATGCTGGGCATCGGCCCTTTCCCCACCGATGATGAAGTCGATGCCGACCTGATCAACGCGGGCAAGCAGACGGTGACCACCATTGCGGGCTCGTCCATCTTCGGCTCGCACGACAGCTTTGCCATGATCCGTGGCGGCAAGATCAACCTGTCCATCCTGGGCGCCATGCAAGTCTCTGAAAAGGGCGACCTGGCCAACTGGATGATCCCCGGCAAGATGGTCAAGGGCATGGGCGGTGCCATGGACTTGGTGGCTGGCGTCAAGCGCGTGATCGTGCTGATGGAGCACACCGCCAAGGGCAATGACCACAAGCTGCTAAAAAGCTGCACGCTGCCGCTCACAGGCCTGGGTGTCGTTGACCGGATCATCACTGAGCTGTGTGTGCTGGACGTGACCGACAAGGGCTTCGAGTGCATCGAACTGGCGCCTGGCGTCACCATGGATGAGGTGCGTGAGAAGACCGGTGCCCCGGTGTTGGCAGGGGCCGCGCTGGCGGCTTGATCCACGCTGCGGTTTGCGTTTGTCTGCGGCGGCTCGATGGCTGCAGACCACCAGAGCCCAAGCTGGCCTCTGAGACAATCCGGTGATGAACTGGATGCTCTGGGGCCTGCTTGGGCTCAACCTTTTGTTGCTGGTCTTGATGCTGCTGGTGTGGCTGCAAGGTCAAGGGCAGCCCCAAGCCGAGGCCATGCAAGTCGTCGTTGACGATGCGGTGGTTCGGCTTCAGACCCACACCCAGCAAGTGCTGCAAGGGGTAGAGCGCGAACTGCGCGACGAGATCAGCCGCAGCGCAGGCAGTACACGCCAAGAGCTGGGCAACACTTTGGCCCACTTTCAGCAGACCTTGCTCACGCAACAAGGCGATGGTGTGCGCACGCAAAACGAGCAGTTGCGCCAGCTCTCAGACACCAACGAGCGCCGCTTGCTTGAAGTGCGCCAGACGGTTGACACCCGCTTGCAAGCCCTGCAGGCCGACAATGAAAAGAAGCTGGAGCAGATGCGCCAGACGGTCGACGAGAAACTGCACGCCACGCTGGAGGCCCGCCTGGGCGAGAGCTTCAAGCAAGTGGCTGAGCGCCTGGACCAGGTCCACAAGGGCCTGGGCGAGATGCAGCGCCTGGCCAGCGATGTGGGCTCGCTCAACCGCGTGCTGAGCAACGTCAAGACGCGCGGCATTTTTGGCGAAGTGCAATTGGCCGGCCTGCTGGAGCAAGTGTTCACGCCCGAGCAATACGCGGTGAACGTGGAGACTGTGCCAGGCAGTGGCGCGCGCGTGGAGTTTGCGATCCGCTTGCCAGGCAAGGGCGGGCCTGACTCAAGCCCGCTGTGGCTGCCCATCGATGCCAAGTTCCCGCGTGAGGACTACGAGCGTTTGCTTGAAGCGCAAGACAAGGCCGATGCAGCGGGTGTGGAGCAAGCAGCCAAGGCCATCGAGACGCGCCTGCGCATCGAGGCCAGAACCATCCGCGACAAATACGTGGCGCCGCCTCACACGGCCGACTTTGCCATCCTCTTTTTGCCCACCGAAGGGCTGTACGCCGAGGCTTTGCGCCGCCCTGGCCTGATGGAGGCCTTGCAGCGCGAGTTCAAGGTCATGCTGGCCGGGCCCACCACCTTGCTGGCCACGCTCAACAGCCTGCAGATGGGCTTTCGCACCCTGGCGCTGGAGAAGCGTTCCAGCGAGGTCTGGCAGGTGCTGGGCGCGGTCAAGACCGAGTTCGGCAAGTTTGGCGAGGTGCTGGCCAGGACCCGCAAGAAGCTGGACGAGGCCAGCAACACCATCTCATCGGTCGAGACACGAACCCGTGTGATGGGCCGTGCACTCAAGCAGGTCGAGGCCATGCCCGATGCGCAGGCTGGCGTGCTTTTGCCGGGCGATGCCTTGGACCTTGACGCCAGTTCAGAGGCCAATGCCTCTGACACCGACCGCCTGATCTGATCAGCGCCTGATCAAGCTCGGCTCAGTTGGCTGACCCGAGGGATCGTGCCCGCTCTTTGGTTTTGGCCAGTTCGGACTCGCCAGGCTGCTCAGCTGCCTGTGTGGGCCAGCCTTGCAGGTGTTGCTCGCACAAGCTGCTCAGCGCCTTGAGCCAGGCGGGGTTGTCGTTCAGGCAGGGGATGTAGTGAAAGCTCTCGCCGCCGTGGCTCAGAAAGGCCTGCTTGCCCTCCATCGCGATTTCTTCCAGCGTCTCGATGCAGTCAGACACAAAAGCCGGGCAGATCACGTCCACGCGTTTGGTGCCGGCTTTGCCCAACTGCTCCAGGGTGGGCTCGGTGTAGGGCTGCAGCCAGCGGGCGCGGCCGAAGCGGCTCTGGAAGCTCACCACGTATTGTTCTTTGCTGAGCCCCAAACGCTCTGCCAACAGGCGCGCTGTTTTGTGGCACTCGCAGTGGTAGGGGTCGCCCAGGTGCAAAGTGCGCTCAGGCATGCCGTGAAAGCTCATGAGCAACTTGTCGCCACGGCCTTCGCGCATCCAATACTGACGCACGCTGTCGGCCAGGGCCTCGATGTAGCGTGGGTCGTCATGGAAGTGGTTGATGAAGCGTAACTCGGGCAGTTGGCGCACCGTTCGGCCCCAGGCGAAAACGTCGTCCATCACGCTGGCCGTGGTTGCGCCGCTGTACTGAGGGTAGAGCGGCAGCACCAGGATGCGCGTCGCGCCCTCAAGCTTGAGCGCATTGAGCTGCTTGGCAATGCTGGGTTGGCCATAACGCATGGCCCATTTCACGGTGAGCTTGTGCCCCCGCTCGCCCATGTGGCCTTGCAGCAAGGTGCCGAGCTTTTCGGTCCAGACGCGCAAGGGCGAACCATCTTTCATCCAGATGCTGGCGTATTTGAGGGCCGACTTGGCGGGCCGCACGCGCAGGATGATGCCGTGCAGGATGGGCATCCACAGCAGCTTAGGGATCTCGACCACACGCGGGTCGGCCAGGAATTGGCCCAGGTAGCGGCGTAGCGCAGAGGCCGTGGGCGCCTCAGGCGTGCCCAGGTTGACGATCAGCACGCCCGTGGTGGGGCGGCGGGCATGGTCAAAAGCAGGTTCTTTGGCGAAGCTCATGGGGCCGCATTGTGGGCCTGTTCAGGGTCTTGCCCGGCCAGTGCACTCAAAGTGTTCACCACCTCGGGGATGTCGATGGGTTTTGTCCAATAACCGACGAAGCCTTCGGCATGGGCTCGAGCGATGTCCTCAGGCAAGGCGTCGGCCGAGCACATGTAGGCGGGCACGTCCGCCAAGCCGGGCAGGGTGCGCAGGGCCCGAAGCACTTCAAAGCCACTCATGCCGGGCAAATGAGCGTCGACCACCAGCACGTGGGGCTTGAACTCGCGGGCGGTGCTCATGGCCATCTGGCCATCCTCGGCCACTTCGAGGTCGATGTATTCGTAATCGCGCAAGGCCTCCTGAAAGAGCAGGGCGTTGATGCGGTTGTCCTCCACATACATCACGCGCAGCGGGTGGCTGGCGCTGTGGGCCGTGGTCAGGGCTGGCGGTAGTGCGGTCGATGTGGCCGACATGGGGGGGGGGCTCTGCGTCTGTGTGGGTGAAGACACAGTGCCCGACAAACCTTCGACAGACGCAAGCGAAGGTTCAGGTGGCTCGATCATGGGCTGCGCGCTGGCATGTGGCAAGGTGAACGCAATGCGCGTGCCTGTTCCCAGTTCGCTGTGGATGTCGATCTCGCCGCCCATGGCTTGAATGAGCGAGCGGGTGATCAGCAAACCCAGCCCTGAGCCCTCGATGGAGGAAGTATCACGCCCCAAACGCTCGAAGGGTTGAAACAGGCGCGTCAATTGGCCTGCATCCATGCCAAGGCCCGTGTCCTGAACGGCCACGCGCACACCCGTGGGGCCATGAGGTTTTACCTCGACTGTGACCCAGCCATCAGGGCGGTTGTACTTGATGGCGTTGGTCAGCAGGTTGTTGATGACCTGGGTGAGGCGTCTTTGGTCTGTCCACACGTGCCAAGCCAAGGGCTCGCATTCCGGCGCGATGCAGAGCATGACGCGGTAACGGTCGGCCATGGGCTTGAGCATTTGCAGGCATTGCGCCAAGGTGGCTTGCAGGGCGCACCATTCGGGCCGAAGCGCCATGATGCCGCTCTCGATTTGCTGCAGGTCAAGCACCTCATTGACGAGTTCATTGAGGTGTTCGCTGCTGCCCAGGATGCGTTTGGCAAAGTCCAGCAGGTCATTGACAGGGATGACTTGGTCGGAATGGTCCAGGCGCTGCTTGAGCAATTGGGCAAAGCCGTGAACCGCGTTGAGCGGTGTGCGGATCTCATGGCTCATCCGCGAAAGGAACTCGCTCTTGGCCTTGCTGGCTGCCTCGGCTGCGAGCTTGTCTCGCAGGGCGTGCTCGGCTTGTTTGAGCGGCGTGATGTCCGTCAAAGTGCCCACCATGCGGCTGGGGCGGCCCTGTGCACCGCGCGCCACGACCTTGCCTCGCGACAGCACCCACACATGGTGGCCATCGCGGTGCAAGAGCCTGCATTCTTGTTGGAAGACGCCGTGGTCGCTTTCCAAGTATTGGTTGAATGCTTGAACGACTCGGTTGAGGTCTTCCGGGTGGATGCGTTCGCGCAATGCTCCGGGAGAGTCGCTCAGTTCATGCTCCGACAGGCCCAGCATGGTCTTGCAGCGCGACGAGTAGTAGGTTCGGTCAGCCAGGGCGTCCCAATCCCACACGCCGTCGCCAGCGCCTTCCAGGGCAAATTTCCAGCGTTCTTCACTCAAGCGCAGGCGCTCGGCCGCGACTTGGCGGTCGCTCACGTCGTGAACCAGGGCGATCACGTGGGAGGTCTGGCCTTCGGTGTCTTTCAAAGGCGTCAGGCGCAGTTCGAAGGTTTGCTCAATGGGCATGTCTCGCTCTGCATGGCCAGCCCCGCACAGGCGGCGGCTGAGCATGGCGACACATGGCAGGCTTGAGTCGATCGAAT
>JBEANX010000150.1:0-5321 GCA_041165245.1 Pseudomonadota bacterium | reverse complement strand
GTGCAGCAAGACGTTGCGCGCACTTTTGGGCCCGCTGCAGTCGCCGCTGTCGATTTGTCGGCCATTGACATACACACCATCGGTGTTGGTCATGCCCACGCGCAGGCCGCTGGAGGCAAACAGGTGTGCGCTCAAACGGGCGGTGGTGGTCTTGCCATTGGTGCCAGTCACGGCCACCACGGGGATGCGGCCATCGTCACCATGCTTGTACAGGTGGTTGATCATGGCTTCGCCCACGGGGCGGCCCTTGCCGTAAGACGGCGAGAGGTGCATGCGCAAACCCGGCGCGGCGTTCACTTCCACGATGCCGCCGTTTTGCTGTTCCAGCGGTTTGTGGATGCTCTCGGCCAGCACGTCCACGCCGCAGATGTCCAGGCCGATGGTCAATGCCGCCGCCACGGCGCGGGCGGCCACGTCAGGGTGGACGTCGTCCGTCACGTCGGTGGCGGTGCCGCCGGTTGAGAGGTTGGCGTTGTTGCGCAAAATGACGCGCTGGCCCTTGGCCGGCACCGATTCAGGCGTCAGGCCCTGCACATTCAGGCGGGCCACGGCGATGTCGTCAAAGCGGATCTTGGTCAGCGAGGTGGCATGGCCTTCGCCACGGCGCGGGTCGCTGTTGACCTTGTCGACCAGTTCGCGCACGGTGAGCTTGCCATCGCCAATGACATGGGGCGGGTCGCGGCGCGAGGCGGCCACCAGCTTGTCGCCCACCACCAGCAGGCGGAAGTCATTGCCTGGCAGGTATTTCTCGACCATCACAGTGCCGATTTCGTCGGCGGCCTTGTAGGCGATCTCCAGGTGCTCGCGCGAGACGATGTTGACCGTCACACCCTTGCCCTGGTTGCCGTCTTGCGGCTTGCAGACCACGGGCAGGCCGATCTCTTGCGCCACCACCCATGCGTCGTCCACATCGGTCACGGGGCGGCCAATGGGCACAGGCACGCCAGCCGAAGCCAGCAAGCGTTTGCTCAGGTCTTTGTCTTGCGCAATGGCTTCTGAGACGGCGCTGGTCGAATCGACCTCCGCAGCCCAGATGCGGCGCTGCTTGCTGCCCCAGCCAAACTGCACCAGGCTGCCTTCGGTCAAGCGGCGGTAGGGGATGCCGCGCACGATGGCGGCGTTCACGATGCTGCCGGTGCTGGGCCCCAGGCGCACGTCTTCGTCGAGTTCGCGCAGTTGCGCAATGGCGGCATCGGTGTCGAACTCGCCCTTGTTCAAAGCGGCTTGCACCAGTTGCTCGGCCAACTCAAAGGCCATGCGGCCCACGGCTTCTTCGCTGTACTCGACGACGACCTGGTAGGTGCCCACCTCGACCGTCTGAGCCGTGCGGCTGAAGGTCACGGGGCAGCCGGCCTGGGCCTGCAGGGCCAGCGCGGTGGTCTCCAGCACATGGGCCAGCGAGATGGCATCGGGGCGACCCGCCGGGCGCAGCGGGCCCAGGGCAGGGAAGAGGCCGCGCAGGCTGTCTTCAAAACCCTTGAGCAAGGTCACGTCGCGCTCTGGGTCTTGGCAGGCCACGATGGCTTCGATGGCCGTGTGGCGGCTCCAGAGGTTGGGGCCGCGCAGGGCCCGGGTGCGTGAAACGTCCATCAGCGTGTCTTTCAGGTTGCGCTTGGGTGTGTTCGGGTGCGGAGGTTCAGGCTCAGGCCTGGACCTTGGTGGCGAAGGTTTCCAGGCCGGCGTTGACCAGCTCGGGTGCCACGCCCAGGGCCCAGGCGGCGGCCACCGCAGCCATCAGTGCTTGCAGGGCTTGGGCTTCGTTCAAACCTTGTGTGTGCAGTGATTGCAGCAGGCGCTGGGTGGCGGCGCCTTGCAGGTGCAGGCAGCCATGCGCTTGTTGGGGCGAGGCCAGCACCAGCTGGTCGCCCTCACGCATCACGGCGCGCCCACCCGCTTGGCGGTGGCTGGCCACGGCCGCGTTGTCGGCCTGTGCGCTGTAGAGGATCACTTCGCCATCGCAGAGATCGGCCATCTCGACCAGTCGGGCATCGTCGGCGCAAAGCACGCCCACGCCGCTGTCCAGCACCACGTCGATCTGGGTGCGCATGACCTTGTAGAGCTGGTCCAGGTCATGCACGTCATGGCGCTGCAGGCCTTCGATGCTGTCCAGGTCGGTCACCACACCCACGTTGCAGCGGTCATAGGCCAGGCCGTCGTCGAGGATGCTGGCGGCGCCGTTTTCGAGCACCACGGCGTTCACATCGCGGTTCATCAGCAGGCGCTGGCCGGCTTCAAAGTGAGCGCTGGCGCGGGTTTCGACGCGGCGGCTGCCCAAAAAGAGCCCATCGGCACAGGCCAGGCCCACGTGCTTGCCGCTCAGGTGCAGGAACCAGGCCGTGAGGCGCGCAATGGTGTGGCTGGCGTGCGAGCCGGCGACACCAATGATGGGCACGCGGCCCGTGTCTTCAGGCGCAAAGAGGTGGTCGACGATGGCCTTGCCCACGGGGCGGGGCAGGCCCTCGGCGGGCTTGAGGTGCATGAGCAGGCCGGGGCCGGCGTTCACTTCCACCACGGCGCCACCTTGAGCATGCAAGGGCTTGCCGATGTCCTCGGCCACCACGTCCACACCGGCGATGTCCAGGCCCACCACGCGAGCGGCCAGGGCCACTTGGTAGGCCACATCGGGGTGAACGTCGTCGGTGCAGTCAATGGCCACATTGCCATTGCGCTGGATCAGCACGCGGCGGCCCTTGGCGGGCACGGCATCGGGGCTCAGGCCCTGGCGCTGCAGGTCCAGCTGCACCACTTCGTCTTCTTCGACCTTGATGTGGTTGAGCGGGCAGTCTTCGGTGGTGCCACGGCGCGGGTCGCTGTTGATCTGGCTGTCGATCAGCTGCACCACGGTGTGGGTGCCGTCGCCGGTGACCCAGGCGCTGTCGCCACGGGCTGCGGCCACGACCTCACCGCCCACCACCAGCAGGCGGTGCTCGTTGCCGGGCACAAAGCGCTCGACCAGCACTTCCGAACCGTGCTGGTCGGCCAGCTTGTAGGCGTTTTCAACATCGACCTGCGTGCTCAGGTCCAGGCTCACGCCGCGGCCATGGTTGCCGTCGGTGGGCTTGATGACCACGGGCAGGCCGATGTCTTGCGCGGCCGACCAAGCGGCCTCGGCCGAGCCGACGATCTCGCCTTCGGGCACGGGCACGCCGCAAGATTTCAGCAGCGACTTGGTCAGGTCCTTGTCACGCGAGATGTTCTCGGCAATGGCGCTGGTCAAGTCGGTCTCGGCCGTCCAGATGCGGCGCTGGGCCGATCCGTGGCCCAGTTGCACCAAGTTGCCGTCGTTCAGGCGGATGTGCGGGATGCGGCGCTCGGTGGCGGCGCCCACGATGTCGGCGGTCGATGGGCCGAGGTAGCAATCGTCGATCTGCTCGCGCACCTTGTCGACGGCGCTCGACACCTCAAAGGGCTCGTCGTTGATGGCGGCCATCAGGAGGGCATGGCCTTGCTGCAATGCACAACGCGCCACCTGTTCGTCACGCGCCCTGAACACCATGCGGTAAACGCCGCGCTGGCTGGTCGAGCGGGTCTGGCCAAAACCGGTGGGCATGCCCGAGAGGTTGAGCAACTCGATGACCACGTGCTCCAGCACATGCCCCATCCAGGTGCCTTCGACCAGGCGTTGCCAGAAGCCGCCCTTTTCGCCGACACCGCAGTGGTGTTCGGGCAGGGTGGGCAGCCAGGCGGCCAGGCGCTCGTTCAGGCCGGGCAGCAGGTTGCTGGGGAAATCTTCGAGTTCACCCAGGTCCAGCCAGACTTCCAGTGCGGGGCGGTAGGTCCAGATGTTGGGGCCACGCAGGTGGTTGATGCGAAGCAGTTGGATGTCGTTCTTCTTGCTCATGTCCGGCGGCTGGATGTGGTGTCCACAGATGGGTTGTGTCAGCTTGCGCGAGAATGCTGACTCTTGCTGAGGAACGAGGCAGTGACACAGCCGCACCGTTCAAACACCACGACCATGCACCAACACGCTCATGCGGATGCCTCAGGCATTCATGTTGACCCCGAACGGGCGGCCCTGCAAGCGCCTCTTGCAGTGAATGAAAACGTTCTCGCGAGCGCTGAGGTTGACCTCGACGGACAACTTTGCTTCACAAAAGCGCCAATTATCCTCACCGAATCGCGTCTTTTGACCCTGGGAATGGAGGGGGGCGCCTCGAAATGGCTGAACTGGGCCTTGCACGAGGGCCTGCGCCTGCAACACGCCGACCACGCCGGGGTGGGCACTTTGGCCCTGCACGACGCCAGCTCCAGGTTGCATGTGTGGCGTTTCACGCTGGGTTGTCAGATCCAGGTCTTGCGCCTGGTCGAGCAGTTTGAAAAGCTGCAGCACGAGCGCCTGCACGGCCCCAGCCCCGACGAAGAAGACGCCACCCAGTGCCCCACCTGCAAGGCCCAACTGCCGCCTGACAGCGACGAGTGCCCCGTCTGCAACCGCGAGCTCGAGACCCCGCCCTCGACCTGGGTCTTGCTGCGCTTGTGGCGCTTTGCCAAGCCCTACCAGGGGCAATTGGCCGCCGGTTTTGGCTTGACGCTGGCGTCCACCGCGGCCACCTTGGTGCCGCCTTACCTGTCCATTCCCTTGATGGACAAGGTGCTGATTCCCTTCCAGAACGGGCAGGCCATCGACCAGGGTTTGGTGACTTTGCTGCTGCTGGGCCTGGCCGGTTCTGCCGTGCTGGCCTGGGCTTTGAGCTGGGCCCGCACCTACATCCTGGCCCTGGTCTCAGAGCGCATCAGCGCCGATTTGCGCACCGCCACGTTCGACCACCTGCTGGGTTTGTCGCTCGATTACTTTGGCTCCAAACGCACGGGTGATCTGATGTCGCGCATCGGCTCGGAGACCGACCGCATCAGCGTTTTCCTGTCGATGCACGCGCTCGATTTCGCCACCGACGTGCTCATGATCAGCATGACGGCGGCCATCTTGCTCTCCATCAACCCCTGGCTGGCGCTGGTCACCCTGATCCCGCTGCCCTTCATCGGCTGGCTGATCCACCTGGTGCGTGACCGCTTGCGCACGGGTTTCGAGAAGATCGACCGGGTCTGGGGCGAGGTCACCAATGTGCTGGCCGACACCATCCCCGGCATCCGCGTGGTCAAGGCTTTTGCGCAAGAAGCCCGCGAAGCCAAGCGTTTCAAAGACGCCAACCACGTCAACCTGGGCATCAACGACAAGCTCAACAAGACCTGGTCGCTGTTCTCGCCCACGGTGGCGCTGATGACCGAGATCGGGCTGCTCGTGGTCTGGGCCTTCGGGATCTGGCTGGTGTCGCGCCATCAGATCACCGTGGGTGTGCTGACGGCCTTCATCGCCTACATCG
>JBEANX010000149.1:0-2645 GCA_041165245.1 Pseudomonadota bacterium | reverse complement strand
AGGTCTGCAGCACAGTGGTGGCCAGCACGTCGCGGCCATGCAAGGTGGCAATGTGCGAGTAGGGCACACCGTCTTGCGTTTGCAGGGCGTAGAACTTGGGCGTTTGCGGGAACTCGATGCTGGCAATGGGGATGCTGGCATGGCGCAGCACGCTGCGGCCATCGGGCCCCGGCGCATCGGCCACAAAGGGCGAATCAAAGGCGGCCGCCGTGTGCACGGGGATCATCACCGTCACGCCATCGATGGTCACGGCTTTGTGGTCAGACGGGCCCGCACCGCCTCGGCGGCTGGGCAGACCAGCGCTGGGGTCCATCAGGCGCAGGCCGCGTGACTGCAGCTCGGTCATGAGCTGGCGGCTGCGTTCGCTGGGGCCGGGTGCAGCGCCGGACGTGGCTTCAGCTGGCAGAGGCTCTTTCGCCACGGGGATCTGCAGTGCTTGCGACTCTGCGTGTGGTTCAGACAGGGTCAGTTCGGCGGGTGCGCTCATGGGGTGTCCTTCTTGCGGTGCTTGGCTCAGGCTGCACAACCAAGGGTTCAGGCCACGCGGGCCAAAGGGGGGATGCTTGAATGGCTGGCGCTGGTGTTCATGCCGGTCATTGCACTGGAGCCAGAAGCGGCCTCCATGCCAGCGCCCTGGGCTGCTGCACTGGCGGCGCTCTGCGCCGACATCGCGTGCATCGCCGAGGTGGGCCGGTCATCGAGATTCAGGCTGAGCAACTCGGGGCGGGCGTAATGTCCCACCGAATCCATCATGCGTTTGCGCTTGGTGATCAGGCTCATGTCCAGGTCGGCCACCACCATGCCTTCACCCTCTTTGAGGATCGGCGCCAGTGGCACGCCTTCGGGCGAGATGATGGCCGTGCAGCAACCGCCACGCAGGCCGCGTTGCAGACCCTTGTCTGGCGTGATGGACTCGATCTGCTCGTCGCTCAACCAGCCGGTGCTGTTGATCACGAAGCAGCCTGCCTCCAGCGCATGGTGGCGGATGGTCACTTCCATCTGGTCGCCAAAAATGGGTCCCACCAAAGAGCCCGGGAACTGCGCGCAATGGATCTCTTCATGCTGTGCCATCAAGGCGTAGCGGGCCAAGGGGTTGTAGTGCTCCCAGCAGGCCAGGGCGCCTACGCGGCCCACCTTGGTGTCGACCACCTTGAGCCCACTGCCATCGCCTTGCCCCCACACCATGCGCTCATGGAAGGTGGGGGTGAGCTTGCGGCGCTTCAGGCGCAAGGTGCCCGTTTCGTCAAAGATGAGCTGGGTGTTGTAGACGCTGCCGTGGTCGCGTTCATTGACACCCAGCACCACCACCATGCCGTGCTGGCGGGCCCGCTGGCCCACCGCATCGGTCACGGGGCCAGGCACCACCACCGCGTGCTCATACAAAGCCATGTGCTCCGCACCCGACAGCATGGGCGGTCGGATGAAGGAGAAGTAGGGGTAGTAAGGCACGAAGGTCTCAGGGAACACGATCAGCTGCACGCCCTGGGCGGCTGCGTCGTCGATCGTGGCGAGCACCTTCTCCAAGGTGCCGCCTGGCGCATCGGCCGCTTGGTTCAGCACCGGTGCGATCTGCACCGCGGCGGCCTTGACGATGCGCTTAGGAGTGGCGGTTGGGCTCATGGTGGTGGCGTCCGGCTTGGCTTCACAGCGTCCAGGTGTCGATGATCACGGCGTTGGCCTTCTTGTGCAGCAGCACGATGTCCAGCACGTCCAGCGGGTTGATGGGGCGGATGCCTTCGATCAGCGAGCCTTCGCCGTGGCCATACAGGGCTTGCAGGGCGAAGCGGCAGGCGTAGACCTTGCCGCCCTCTTCCATGAACTTGGTGATCTGCTTGTTGAAGTTCTGGTGGCCGGGGAAGGCCTCATCGCCCAGCTTCGGGAAGCCGCGCTTGACCCCCAAGGTCACGCCAGGGCCGTACAGCAGCACCGAGGTCTCAAAGCCCTTGCGTTGCAGGCGGGTGGCTTGCAGCAGATTCACAAAACCGATGGAGCCTTCAAAGGCCACGGTGTGGAAGGTGACCAGGGCTTTCTGGCCGGGGTCGGCCTTGACGTCTTCAAAGACTTTTTCTTCGTAGTCGACCAGGAATTCACCGATCTCGTTGGCAGGCTTGGTCACGGCTGGCATGTGGGTTCTCCATCAAAAAACAAAGGGTGGAAACAAGACAGTGCAAGGGCTGCGGCTGTTGGTGGAACAGGTGCATGCGCTGTGCCACCCAATGCCAACCGCATGCGATCAAGATGCGATCAATGGGCCTGGCAGCCCGCCTTTCGGGCGCTGCGCCTGAGAAGCCTCCCAATCACTCAGGCCCAGCCGCCCGATGCGATCAGCGCGTGAACCACCAAACCCATTTGCCTCCAGTGGGCATGCGCACCATCGGCGATCACGTCGCCCAGCCAACAAGGCCGTTGGGTGCCGCAAAAGCGTGCAGCGCCACGACAGATGCACCAGTGCTCAACATTGATCGACTCATTGATCGCATGCCTTCGATGCGATCAATCGGCACGCTTCATGCGATCAAGTTCAGCATGAACAGCCTCACCCGCCATTGGACCCAGCGCCTGCGCGAGAGCAGCAAGCCTGCTTACCTTTTGATCCCCGACCTGCTGGCCGAGGACCTGCGCAGCGGCCGCCTCGCCGCGGGCGA
>JBEANX010000148.1:0-2698 GCA_041165245.1 Pseudomonadota bacterium | reverse complement strand
TGCGAAAAGAGCTGGTAGGGCACGTCCACCTTGGGGCTGCCGTTGTTCCAGTCGGCCTTGTTGATGGCCCTGGTGAGCACGCCCACATTGGCCACCAAGGCAGCTTGCCCTTTGTTGAAGCGCTCGCGCAGCCTGCTCAGCGAAGGGTGCAAGGCCAGCGCTGGGCCGCCGTGGCCAAGCGGGCTCAGCCGCGTGGCTTCAAGCTCTGCCATGGAGAGCGTGAGTGCCCCACGGGCGGAGGCGTAATTGGCGTGCTCGGTGGCACTGACAGGCACGACGGTGTTGGCGTTGTCATTGCCGCCGCCCAGGTACACGCAAACCAGCGCGCGGTAGCCACTGGCTGGCACGCTTTGCGCCAGGGCGCCGCCCATCAGGGCCAGGTTGGTGGCGAAGGGACTGGCGCCCAGGGCTGCCAGGCGAGCGCTGTGGGCCAGGAAAGAGCGGCGATCGGCGTGGCTGTGAATGTGGCTCATGGTGTTGGGTCCTTGTTCACTTCTGCACGATGTATTCGGGCGAAGCCATCAACAGGCGAATGGCCATGTGCACGCGCGCTTCATCGCGGGTGATGTCCAGGTAGTTTCGGGTGATGCTGTTGACAGCCTGCAGCACGTCCTTGCGGGTGTTGGTCGAGAGCTGGCCATTCATCAGCACGGTGTCGAGTTGGTCCAGCAGTTTGTCGGGTTGCGCGGCCAACGCGATCCAGGGGGCGTAGTCCACCACATGGGCATCGACACGGCCAAACCGGAAACGCTCGGTGGTGCGCTGGATGGTCATGTCCAGGAAGTTGTTGTAGCCCGTCAGCGTGGTTTCATGGGTGATCTGCATTTCAGGTGCAGTGAGCTGTGCGTCACCCAGTTCACCCGCGGGGCTGTATTCAGGCTGAAACCAGTTGAACACCGAAGGGGCTCGCAAGGGGTTTTGTCCCAATGAGTTGATGGGGTCTTCCAGGTTCCAGATGCGGTATTTGTTGGTGGGCGAAACCACGCCGAAGGCCCTCAGAAAGTTGGCATACCGAACCATGGGTTCGCGCAACTTGCCCCATGTGGGGTCGCTGATGCGGCTTGCGTCGCGGGCTTCTGGGTCCATCAGCACGGCGCGAAGGATGGCTTTCATGTCACCGCGCACACCAAAGCCGTTGTTGCGAAAAGCCTGTGCCACCCGGCCCACGTAGTCGTCACTGGGGTTGCTGGTGACAAAGCGCTTGATGAGTTGCTTGCCGATGAAGGCTGGCGTGTTGGCGTGGTTGAAGAGGGTGTCCAGCGCGACTTTCAGATCGTCGTCGGCTTGGGCTTTGGTGGCGATTCCGTTCCTGGCAGGGATGCTCACCTTCAGGAAGTTTTTCTCACCCTGCGAGTGGAACTTGCCATACATCTGCAGCGGCTGGTTCCAGGCGGTAGGCTCGCCCGTCCAGCCGTACCAGCGCGCATCTTTGTCATCAGGCCCACCCCAGCTCAAGCCGGTCATGACACGGGCCATGCCCATCACATCGGCGAGGTCGTAGGTGGGGATGTCCTGGCCTTTGGCGTCTTTGAGCCTGCGGCCTTTTTCGTCGAGCTGCCACAAGCCGATGGTGAAGAGCTGCATGACTTCGCGCGCGAAGTTTTCATCCGGGGTTCGCCCGGTGATGGGGTCTTCCTTCTGGTTGCGCAGGTGTGAGAGGTAGTGCGCCATGGTCGGGTGGCGCGTGACGCTTTCGAGCAGGTCGCGGAAATTGCCAAAGGCGTTCTTGGCCAGCATGTCCAGGTAGGCGGCGTGCGCGTCGGGCTGGATGGACACCGAGCTGTTGACGGTGCTCACCACGAACAGCTCTGACAAAGCCAGCACCGTGCGTTGGCGCAGCTGGTCTTGGCCTTGCAAAGCTTGCAACCAAAAGCTCTCCATGGCGGCATTGATGTAGATCGAATCGCACACGGTGCAACCAGCCGGGCCTTTGCGGGCGACATAGTCCCAGTGGCTGTCCAGGGGCGGCGTCAGGAACTGCTCTTCCAACCAGTTCGAGTAGCCCAACTCGGTGAGTTTTTTGATGCTGGCCGGTGTGGCACCGTAGGTGGCTTGTGTGAGGAAGCGCGCTGCATGGGCGTCGGAGGCCACCGCATCGCTGGGCACGATCGCGAGAGCCTCCTCGCGCCTTGGGTTGTCGCTGGGGGTTTGCTGTTCTGACCCGCCGCCACACGCGGCCAGGATCAAGCTCACGCCCAAGGTACTTGCCCATCGCTTGAAAGAAACGTGAGGGGCTTTGCCCGTGCCCTGCGACCGCATGTGTGGCTCCTGTTTGCCTGTTTGCGCCGATGGTGCCACCGCAGGCGGGCCAAATGGCGCGGCACACGCACGCTTTGGCGCTTGCACACGCTTGTTTCAAATCGACGCATTTGTTGGCGCCCTTGGATCACCCATGCACCATTTGTATACAAAAATTGTATGCAATCTGTGGCTTGCTTTGTATGCAATTGGTGCGCCCTGCTCTTTTTTGAGGCTTGCAGGGGCGTACGACGGCGCTTTTTGCCTGAAAACCAGGGCTTGTCGTGCTGGCACGCGCTTTGCGGTATGCCTTCTACCAGCCGGGGTGCTGGAGGAGGGTTGATGCCATGAATGCGGTCCTGTCTGTCGAATCCCAACGCCTGGCCACCATGGCTGCGCAGCCCGATCTGGAGCTGACGGGCTTGGTCAAGCGCTATGGCGACGGCCCCTCGGCCCCGGT
>JBEANX010000147.1:0-3668 GCA_041165245.1 Pseudomonadota bacterium | reverse complement strand
CGCCCCTACTTCGAGAGCCTGAGCGCTGACTTGCCAGCCGCCAAGATCGAACTGGCGGGCACGGGCCACCTGGCTTCGTGGACCACCGCCAGCGCGGCACAACAAGGCAAGGTCGCCAAGTACATGACGGCCTGGGTCAAGCGCTTCCTGGACGAAGACACGCGCTACACACCGTTCATCAAGACCGCCGCCAGCGACATGTCGGTCTTTGCAAGCAAGGGCGATTACTGAGCCTGGGATGCCGTGAAGGCCTGCGCTTGATCAAGCCAGTTGCACCCTGCCAACGTCCCGCCCCGCCGAAATCCGCCGGGGCGGCGCAAAACAGGCACGTTCAATGGCATAAAGGCGGGCTATGAGCCTGGCCACCCGATGCACCCAATGCGGCACGATCTTCAAGGTCGTGCAGGACCAATTGAAGGTGTCCGAAGGCTGGGTGCGTTGTGGGCGCTGCCAGGAGGTCTTCAACGCGCTGGAGGGCCTGTTCGATCTGGACCGCGAGGCGCCGCCTGCCCGCCAGACGCCCCCGTCACCTCAGGTGCGCACCACGATGGAGGCGGCCAGCCCTGCGCCTGAGGCCACACCGCAAGTGGCCCCACAGGCCACGGCGGCTGAAGGGGGCCACACACCCACGCCACCGACGGCGCAAGACTTGCTGGCCAGCGAGGCACCCCACCCCGGTGTCACCCACTTTGACCTGGACTTGCCGCCCGGCGAAGGCAACCCGGCCTACACAGTGCCGTCCTCCTTCGCGCCGTCCTCATTCGATCCCTCCGCCGATGCCCAGCCGCCAACCGAGGCCCGCAACCAAACAGGGTTGGGTGGCACCATTGCCAGCGATGACATCGACCTCAGCGGCCTGAGTGCCCTGAACCCCTTGAGCGATTTCAGTGGCCAGCCCGAAACCCAAGCGCCTGTGGATGCCTCGGAGCAGTCGGCCTACCCGGAAACCAGCGAGATAGACGCACTCGACTCCCGCTACCTGCTGCCCAACGAGGAAGCTCCGCTCAAACGCCATCGCAAGCGTCGTGGCCCCGAGTTCGCCGATGCCCAGTTCCCGCAAGACCTCGACGCCGAAGGCGATTGGGACGAGGCCTGGCCCAGCGGCCCTGGCGAGCTGGACGAAGCACATCGCGCCCCTGACACGTCGCCCCTGCATGAAGCGCCCGCCGCTTCAAGTGCAGATCACGACGCTGCGCCTGAGGCTCATGCGCATGCCGAGCGCCGCGAGCCATCCCTTGCCGAAATGGCCGAGCCCCATGCAGCGCCTCAAGCAGCCTCCCCCGCCAAGGCGCCGGACCCAGGCCCCTCGACCCTGCCCTCCCGCTTCGGTGACGACTTCCAGCCAGAAGTGCCCGTGCTGGCCCCCAGCCAGCGCTCGGGCAAGCCTGGCACCCGGGGCCGCACGCCACAGCCCGAGGCCCCCGGCTTCGTCAAACAGGCCGAGAGGCGGGCCATCTGGCGCCACCCGCTGGTGCGTGGCTTGCTGGTGCTGCTTGCACTGGGCATGAGCACCTTGCTGGCGGGCCAGGCGGCCCACCACTGGCGCAACGAGCTGGCCGCCCAGCAACCTGCCCTGGCGCCCTGGCTGGTCCAATGGTGCGAGCTGACCCACTGCCGCATCGAAGCGCCCCGCCAGATCGACGACCTGCAGGTCGACAGCATCCAGCTGGTGCGCACGCCCTCCCAGGGCGAGGACACCTACCGCCTCACGGCCATCATCCACAACCGCTCGGACATCGCCCTGAGCTGGCCACAGCTGGACCTCAACCTCACCGATGCCAATGGCCAACTGCTGGTGCGGCGTGTCTTCCAGGTGGCAGATGCACGCCTGGTGCCCAGCAAAGAGGCGAGCGAAGGCCCCACCAACGCGGGCAAACCTGCCCCGCTGGGCACTGTCCCGACCAACGTGCCCGCGAACACCCAAACCACGGTGCAATGGCAATTGCGCGCGCCTGATTTGAAGCTGGCGGGCTACACCGCCGAACTCTTCTACCCTTGATCGACCCCGATCTCACACCCCTTGCCTGACTGGACACCCCATGGCCATCCTGATCTGCGGCTCGCTCGCCTTTGACACCATCACCCGCTTCGAGGGCCGTTTTGCCCAGCAGATCCTGCCCGAGCAGGTGCACATCCTGAACGTGTCCTTCCTGGTGCCCACGCTCAAGCGCGAGTTTGGCGGCTGCGCAGGCAACATCGCCTACAGCCTGCAGCAACTGGGCGGCACGCCTTTGGTCATGGCCACGGTGGGCGCGGATGGCGCCAGCTACACCCAACGCATGCAGGGCTGGGGCATCCCGCTCGACCTGGTCAAGACGGTCGATGACAGCTACACCGCCCAAGCCATCATCATCACCGACAGCGACAACAACCAGATCACCGCCTTCCACCCTGGCGCCATGGGCATGGCCCACAGCCAGCCGGTGCCCAAGCGTGATGACCTGCAACTGGCCATCATTGCCCCGGACGGGCGCGACGCCATGATCGAACACGCGGCCCAACTGGCCGCCGCCAAGGTGCCTTTCGTGTTCGACCCGGGCCAAGGCCTGCCCATGTTCGACGGCCCCGAGCTGCTTCGGTTTGTCGACCAGGCCACCTGGGTGGCCGTGAACGACTACGAAGGCAAGATGCTGGCCGACCGCACCGGCCTGAGCCTGGCCGAGATCAGCCAGCGCCCCAACATCCAGGGCCTGATCGAGACCCTGGGCGCCGAAGGCTGCCGCGTGTGGATCAAAGGCCAATCCGAGCATGTGCAAGGCCTCAAAGCGGATGCTGTGGTCGACCCCACCGGTTGCGGCGACGCCTTCCGTGGCGGCCTGCTCTACGGCCTGTCGCAAGGCTGGTCGCTCACGCGCAGCGTCTCGCTGGGCAACCAGATGGGCTGCGCCAAGATCGCCCAAGCCGGCCCGCAGAACTACAGCGTCAGCGCCGCTGAGGTGATCGCTGCCACGGCTTGATCACCGACCGGATGAGCAAACTGAGATTGCCAAACCGCGCCTTGCATGCTGTGGTGGCCGTCTTGGCCACGGCAGCGCTGGTGCCAAGCCAGGCCCACGCAGGCCTGGTCGACAAGGCCATGGCGCTGGTCAGTGGCAAGTCAGAAGGCGGCAAGGCAGGCCTCACGCTGGCCACCTGGAACATGGAGTGGCTGATGACCCCAGCCACCTATGCATCGCTGGCGCCCACCTGCACACGCCAGCAACCGGCCAGCAACGAGCGCGCCTTCCCGTGCACGCCCGGGCACACCCCGCCCCCGCAACGCACGGCGGCTGATTTCGAAGCCATGGGGCACACGGCCACGGCCTTGCTCAAGGTGCAGCAAGCCGACCTGATCGGCCTGCAAGAGGCCGATGGCCCTGAGGCTGCGAAGCTCGTGTTTCGCCAGGGCTACCAGCTCGACTGCTTTGTGAAGCGCGCCCACCCGCAGAAGGTGGGCTTTGCCATTCGCGAGGGCATCCCCTACCGGTGCAATGGTGATTTGCGCGACCTCGACATCGACGGCAGCACCCGCGCGGGCGCCGACATCAGCCTGTGGCCCGGCACCTCACACGAAGTGCGCGTGCTGGCCGTGCACCTCAAAAGTGGCTGCTTTGCCGGCAAGCTCGACCGCAGCTTCCAGCCCTGCCAGCGCCTTCGCCGGCAAGTGCCCGTGGTGGAGGCCTGGATCG
>JBEANX010000146.1:0-11867 GCA_041165245.1 Pseudomonadota bacterium | reverse complement strand
TCGGGTAGCACCACATCCATTGCCTGCGCCAATAAAGGTGTCACTGTGGCGAACTTTTCCCGGTATTGCGCGCGGTTTTGCACTACGTGTTCCTCGTCATCCCACGCGGCTATGCTGGCAGTTTGCACCACCGGGCTCATGGCACTGCCGTGGTAGGTGCGATAGAGCAAAAACTGCTTGATGAGCGCAGCGTCACCTGCGCAAAATCCGCTTCGCATGCCCGGCACATTGCTGCGCTTGGACAGGCTGGTAAACGCCACCAGATTTTTGAAATCAGTACGCCCTAAGCGTTGTGCGGCTTGCAGCCCCCCCAATGGGGGTTCGTCTCGAAAGTAAATTTCGCTGTAGCACTCGTCAGAGGCGATGACAAAGCCGTGCTTGTCGCTGAGTTCAAACAGCTTTTGCCATTCGCTCAAGGGCATCACCGCGCCGGTGGGGTTGCCTGGTGAGCACACAAACAGCAACTGCGTGGTGGCCCAGACCTTGTCAGGAATCGACGACCAATCGGCCGCGAAATTGCGCGCTGGGTCAGAGTTGGCGTAGACGATGCGAGCACCTGACAGCAGAGCCGCGCCTTCGTAGATTTGATAGAAAGGATTGGGGCTGACCACAGTGGGCCCACCGGCAGCCCGGTGTTGCGTAGGGTCAATGACCACCTGCGCCAAGGCAAACAGCGCTTCTCGTGAGCCGTTGACGGGCAGGATTTGCGTGTTGGCGTTGAGGTCCAAGCCGTAGCGGCGTTGCATCCAGCGGGTGCAGGCTTCGCGCAAGGCGGGCTCTCCGGCTGTGGCAGGGTAGCTGGCCAGGCCATCGAGAGAGGCTGTCAAAGCCTGCTTGATGAACTCAGGCGTGGCGTGCTTGGGCTCACCAATGCCCAGGCTGATGGGGCGGTAAGTGGCATTGGCCACCACGCCTTGAGTCAGGCCTTTGAGGCGCTCGAAGGGGTAGGGCTGGAGTTTCGACAGAAGCGGGTTCATGGGGCTGGATTATCCCAGCCTTGTGAGGCTCTTGCCGGGTTCAGTGAAGCGGGCCTTGCGATACCGTCGTGCCGCCCAAACGTCGCCGTGCCTGCGGCAGGGCCACGGTGTCCCACAGGCCCAAGGCGTGGTTCTGCACCGCGGCAGGCAAAGTGGCAAAGGCTGCATCGAGCGTTCGGGTGCTGAAGCCGTCCGGTGCAAGTGCCACAGCGCCGCGAACAGCGTATTTGCGGTCTTTGAAGAAGACCAGCAGTTTGCCCTCGTCGGGGTTGCCACTTTGGCCGGGCACCGAGTAGGCAATGAATGCCTCCAGCACGCCATCGCCATCGACATCCTGCGCCGTGAAGCGTTCCACCTTGAGGCTGCGGCTCAGCCGGCTGTCAGCTGGGACGAAATCCCTGGCTTGCCAGCGTTTGTTGGCTTTGCCATTGGCTTGCAAGGTGAACTTGTAGAAGGACACGGCCGTGGGCTGCAGCTTGCCATTGACCACATTGCCAGGCAGGCGCGTCTCCACAAAAAGCTGTTCTCCTTCAGCATCTTTGCAGCTGAAGGCTTGGGCGACTTTGCCTTCCACAGGCGCCGTGACCTGTTCAATGGGCACCAAGCGAGTCTGACAGGCCCGCACTTGCTGCCCCCCCATGAGCAGCGCCATCAGGCTGAAGGCAGCCAGGCGCAAGGGGTGGAGAAAGGGGCGGTTCATGTCGTCAAGGGGCTGAAAGACGTCTGCTGAGCGGGGCACGGAATCAGGGCGCATTGTCCACGCACCGTGGTGGGGTGTAACTGAACGTAGGCTGAGGCCTGGCCTGCACCCCTCATTGCGGGGGTGGGTTGTCCCGTGGCTTGGGGGGCGGCAGATAGCGCAGGTCTGAGTAAGTCAACAGCCAGTGAGGTTTGAACGCGACAAAAATGGACACGAGCATGCCAGTGGTGAGGGCCTCGCCCCAACCCAGCAGCCAGTGTCCGAGCATCCACTCGGTCGGGTCCAGGCCAAGTGACAAGCGGCCTGCGAGCAAGCCCAGTGCGCCCGAGGCGGTGATGGCCAAGGCGATGGCGATGAAGCCTCGCCCCAAGATGTAGACAAAAAGGTGCTTTGGCAGCCAGCGGCGCATGGCCAAGCCCAGGGCCAAACCGAGGGTGGCCGGCACCACGCCCATCCACAAAGCCTGGCTGACCAGTGCGTCGCTGCGTTGCGCCAGCAATTGCCAAGTTCCCTCCCATCCCGGGGCGACGGTGGGGCTCAAGCTGCCGACGCGAGTGAGCGTTTGCGGGCCTTGGATGTCTAAAAGGGCGGCCTGCAAGCCAATGGGCACCACCATCACCGTGGCCATGGGCCAGCCGAACATCAACACCAGCAGGCAGGTCCCGGACAGATGCAGGGCCATGCCCGAGGGCAAGAGCTTTTGCGTCCACCAAGCCCATGGCAGCACCACCAGGCTGGCCAGCCAAGGGCTTTGCAAGGGCTGGTGCCTGAGCACTTGCCAAGGCTTGAAACACAAGGCCACAAGCAGCGCCAGGCCCAGCAAGCCCGCCTCGACCGTTGGATAGGCGGGCAGGACGATGGGGTGCAGTGGCATCAGGCGCCGATGTGTCTGTGAGCGCTGATCAGCCCAGCAGACCGGTTTCCTGGCTCATCTGGGGCAGGTCGACCTTGGGCGCGGGCTTCCAGCCCTTTTTGCGGTGTTCGGCGATCACGTTGGTGTAGATGCCGCCGCGCACATACCACTTGGCCGTGATGCGGACATAGCGTGGGTCGATGGCCTTGACGATGTCCGTGAGGATGTCGTTGGTGACTTTTTCGTGGAAAGCGCCTTCGTTGCGGTAGCTCCACATGTACATCTTCAAGCTCTTGAGCTCGACGCATTGCTTGTCAGCGATGCAGTCGATGGTGAAGTGCGCAAAGTCAGGCTGGCCGGTCAGCGGGCAAAAGCAAGTGAATTCCGGGATCTGGAACTGGATCACGTAGTCACGCTCAGGCGCCGGGTTGGGGAAAACGTCGAGCTTTTTGCTGGGCGTGGAAGGCGGGGTGGCGGGCTTGGCGCGGGCGCCAACCTTCACGGCAGGGGTGTTCTTGGCCATGGAAACTGCAGGTGAGTGGGTGGGCGGCACTGCGCTGGGAAGTGCGAGGCGTTTGCCCAAAGGCGCGATGCTATCATCCTTGCGCCTCCCCGTCATGCATGCATGCGGGATTTTTCAATGAAATCAAAGACTTAAACCGTCTTTGTCCAGCCTTTGAAGCCCGCCCCGGCCGCCCACACTGCATGCGCCTGAATTCGATCAAGCTGTCTGGCTTCAAATCGTTTGCCGAGCCCACGCATTTCCAGCTGCCCGGGCAGCTGGTGGGCGTGGTCGGCCCCAATGGTTGCGGCAAGTCCAACATCATGGACGCCGTGCGATGGGTGCTGGGCGAATCGAAAGCCTCAGAGCTGCGTGGCGAATCCATGCAGGACGTCATCTTCAACGGCTCAGGCAACCGCAAGCCGGCCAGCCGTGCCAGTGTCGAACTGGTGTTCAGCAATGAAGACGCCCGCGCTGGTGGCCAGTGGAACCAGTTTGCCGAGATCGCTGTCAAGCGCGTGCTGACCCGCGACGGCACGTCCAGCTACTTCATCAACAACCAGCCGGTGCGCCGCCGCGATGTTCAGGATGTGTTCCTAGGCACCGGTTTGGGCCCTCGCGCCTACGCCATCATCGGCCAAGGCACGATCAGCCGGATCATCGAATCCAAGCCCGAAGAGCTGCGCCTGTTTCTGGAAGAAGCTGCGGGTGTCTCCAAATACAAGGAACGCCGCCGCGAGACCGAAAGCCGCCTCAAGGACACCCGCGAAAACCTCACCCGCGTGGAAGACATCCTGCGCGAGTTGAACAACAACCTCGACAAACTGGAAAAGCAGGCGGAGGTGGCGACCCGCTACAAACACCTGCAGGGCCAAGGCACGCTCAAACTGCACCAGCTGTGGTTCCTCAAGCATCGTGACGCCGCGCAGGAAGAGACGCGCATCAAGCTCGCCGCGCTGGAGGCCACCAATGCGCTGGAAGCCCGCATGGCCGAGTTGCGCGAGGTCGAGGCCGAACTTGAACACGTGCGCCAAGCCCACTACGCTGCCAGCGATGAGTTGCACACCGCCCAGGGCGCCCTGGCCGAAGCGGCCTTGGAAGTGAGCCGCCTGGAAGAGCGCATTCGATATGTGGTGGAAGGCCGCCAGCGCACCGAGCAACGCCTGGCTGAGCTGACGGGCCAGAGTGAGCAATGGGGCGAGCGCAAGGCTGCGGCTGAGTTTGAACTCGAGGAGCTGGCCGAAAAGATGGTGGCTGCTGAAGAACAGTCGGAGATCCTGGCTGCCCAGGCAGAGGAGCTCGCCGCCAATGTGCCAGCTTTGGAAGATGCCGTTCGCGCCGCCAGCCAACGTGCCAATGAGCAGCGAGGCGTGGCTGGGCAAGTGCAACAGCAGATCCAGCTCCTGGCGGCTGAGTCTCGCAATGTGGACGACCAATCGCGCCAACTCAACGGCCGCCGCGAACGCTTGCAGCAGGAAAAGCAATCGCTGGCTGCGCCTGATGCACTGCGCTTGGCGGACTTGCAAAGCCAGGCAGAGGCCGCGGAAGAAGACATGGCCGTGCTCGAAGCCCAATTGGGTGAGCTGACCGAATCTGTCCCGCAACTGGACGATGATCGCAAGGTGCGCCAGCAGGCCAGCAACGCACAAGCGGCCCGCCATGCCGAGCTCACGGCCCGCTTGGAGGCCCTTCGCGCCCTGCAAGAAAAGGTGCAGACCGAGGGCAAGCTCAAGCCCTGGCTGGCCAAGCATGGCCTGGAAGGCTTGAGCGGTTTGTGGACCAAGCTCCACATCGAAGCCGGTTGGGAAAATGCCCTAGAGGCGGCATTGCGTGAGCGCATGTCTGCCCTGGAAGTCGGGCGTGTGGACATCGTCCGTGCCTTCGAGGGCGATGCGCCACCTGCCAAGTTGGCGTTTTACAGCTTGCCATCGAGCACTGCAGCGCCCAGCCAAAGCAGCTTGCCCCGTTTGGCCGATTTGCTCCGCTTGAACGACGCTAGCCTCAAGACTTTGCTGGCCGATTGGCTGCAGGGCGTGTACACCGCGCCCTCGCTGGACGAGGCCATGGCACACCGCAGCCAACTCACCGCAGGCGAGGTGATCTTGACCCGTGCTGGCCACGCCGTGAGCCAACACTCGGTGAGCTTTTACGCGCCCGATTCCGAACAAGCTGGCATGCTGGCCCGTTCACAAGAGATCGAGAACCTCGACAAGGACGTGCGTGCCCAGGCCTTGATGGCCGAGGAGGCGCGCGCTTCATTGATTCGCGCTGAAGCCGCCTACACCGACGCTTCACAGCGCTTGGCCGTGTTGCGCCGTGACGCCAGCGAGCGCCAGCAGCGCCACCACCAGCAGCAGGTCGAGTTGCTGCGTTTGACGCAACAAGCCGCGCAGACTGACAGCCGCCGCCAGCAAATCGCCGACGAAGTGGCCGAGATCGACGCCCAGCTTGAAGAGCTGCAAGAGCGCCGCGCCACGGGCGAGGCCCGCTTCGAAGAGCTGGACATCAGCTTGGGTGAAGCCCAGGAACGCCACGCCCAGCTTGAAGAAGGGGTGATGGACGCCGAGCGCCGCCTGAGCCAGGCGCGTGATCAATCTCGCGCCTTGGAACGCCAGGCCCAAGAGGCCCAATTCAGCGCACGCGCCTTGGCCTCGCGCCGAGGCGAGTTGCAGCGCAGCATCGAAACCGCGTTGCAGCAGCTCAAGACGAACGAAGATTCGGCCGTGGCCTTGCGAGAGGAAATGGCGCGCCTGAGCGACGCTTCAGCGCAAACCGGCCTGGATGACGCGCTGGCCTTGCGCCTGGAGCGCGAGGGCCTGCTGGCCCAGACGCGCAGCCGCTACGACGACCTGTCTGCACAATTGCGTCGCTTTGACGAGCAGCGCATGGGCTTCGAGCACAGCCTGCAGCCCCTGCGTGACCAGATCACCAAGCTGCAACTGGAAGAGCAGGCCGCCACGCTGGGTGGCGCACAGTTCATGGAGCAGCTCACCGCCGCTGAGGTCGATCTCGAAGCGCTGGCCGCCATCATCGAGCAAGACGGCGTCAAGCTCCATGGTTTGCAAACCGAGATCGACCGCATCCAGCGCGAGATCAACGCCCTGGGCGCTGTGAACTTGGCGGCACTCGATGAGCTCGCGGCTGCTCGCGAGCGCAAAGGCTTCCTCGATTCGCAAACGGCAGATTTGCTGGATGCCATCAACACCCTGGAAGACGCGATTCACAAGATCGACCTCGAAACGCGTGACCTCTTGGGCAGCACCTTCAACACCGTCAATGAGCACTTTGGTCGCATGTTCCCCAGCCTGTTTGGTGGTGGCAGTGCCAAGCTGGTCATGACGGGTGATGAGATTTTGGATGCTGGCGTGCAGGTCATGGCCCACCCACCGGGCAAAAAGAACAGCACCATCCATTTGCTCTCGGGCGGCGAAAAGGCGCTCACGGCCATCGCCTTGGTGTTTGCCATCTTCCAGCTCAACCCCGCGCCTTTCTGCTTGCTGGACGAGGTGGATGCGCCCCTGGACGACGCCAACACCGAGCGCTATGCGCGCCTGGTCAAGACCATGTCGGCGGGCACACAGTTCCTCTTCATCTCGCACAACAAGATCGCGATGGAGATGGCCCAACAGCTGGTCGGTGTGACCATGCAAGAACAAGGTGTCTCCCGCATCGTGGCGGTGGACATGGAAGCAGCGCTGGGCATGGCCCACGCTGCTTGACACAAGACAGACGGAAACCTAGACATGAGCAATTCTTTGACCATGGGGCTGGCGATGCTGGGCGGGCTGGTGCTCGCTGGCGTGGTCGCCCATGGCGCCTGGACCGCACGCAAAACCGCGGCCCAGGCCCCCAAACGTGCCGACCCGCACGAGCCAGGCTCCATGCTCGACCCGGCCGATGCCGTGGGCGACATGCTGGCCGATGGCAAGGCCTCTGGCGAGATCAAGCTGTCCTCGCAGCCCGCCCTCAAGCGCAGCCATGTTCGCCTGGATGCCCTGATCGACGCCATTGCCACCTTGACGCTCGAGCACCCACTCACGGGCGACCAGGTGCTGGCCCACATGCCCCACACCCGCCGAGCAGGCAGCAAGCCTGTGCTGATCGAAGGCCTGCGCGCCGATTGCGGTGAGTGGGAAGCGCCGCAAAGCGGCGTGACCTACAGCGAGCTGCAAGCCGGCGTGCTGCTGGCCAACCGCACGGGTGGTTTGAACGAAATCGAATACTCCGAGTTCGTGCAGAAGATCCAGGCCATGGCCGATGCCCTGGGTGCGGGCGTTGAGTTTCCCGACATGCTCGATGTGGTGGCGCGTTCCAAGGAGCTCGATGCTTTTGCCAGCGCGCATGACGCTCAATTGGCGATGCGCTTGCACGCCAAGGGCAGCGCCTGGTCGGTAGGCTACGTGCAGCAACAAGCCGCCCGCCATGGCTTTGTGCCGGGCGCCTTGCCGGGACGCTTGGTGTTGCCTTCGAACGAAGAAGGCGCACCACCCGTGTTGACGCTTCACTTCGACGCCCAAGCCGCCTTTGCCGATGACCCGGACCAAGCCACCATCCGCGAGCTGATGCTGGCCTTTGACGTGCCACAGACGGCTGCCGAGCAAGAGCCCTACAAGGGCTGGTGCGCGGCTGGTGAGGTGCTGTCACTCTCGTTGGGCGCGGTGATGGTGGACGAACAAGGCCGTGCGTTCTCGCCAGCAGCTTTTGAGTCCATTGGCGTGGAGTTGGCCCGCTTGTACGAAGCCCTGAGTGCGCGTGACTTGGCGGCAGGATCGTCCGCCGCGCGCCGCTTGTTTGCTTGATTTTTGCTGGATGCCTCTTGGCTTCAAGCATTTCCCGGACGCATTGAGCCCATGAGCCAGGACGGATTGTTCGACGCAGCCCCCGCCCAACCCGATGCCGTGAGTGTGGCCGAGCAGGCGGCCAAGCTGCGTGCCACCTTGCAGCACCACGCCCACCAGTACTACGTGCTGGACGCTCCTGTGGTGCCCGATACCGAATACGACCGGCTCTTTCAAGCCTTGCAAGCCCTCGAAGAAGCGCACCCGGAACTGCGGACAACAGACTCGCCCACCCAGCGCGTGATCGGCCAGGTGCTCGATGGCTTTGCCTCGGTGCGCCACACCGTGCCCATGCTGTCGATCCGTACCGAGACCGACACCGAGGCCACGGGCGCCCTGGCTTTTGATGCCCGCGTGCGCAAAGAGTTGGAGCTGCGCGAAGACGCCCCGCCCGTTGAATACGCCGCCGAGTTGAAGTTCGACGGCCTGGCCATCAACCTGCGCTACGAGCAGGGCGTGCTGGTGCAGGGCGCCACACGCGGCGATGGCGAGAGCGGCGAAGACGTCACCCAGAACATCCGCACCGTGGGCCAGATCCCATTGCGCTTGAGCGGCGTGGATGCGCCTGTGCTGGAAGTGCGCGGTGAGGTCTACATGCGCCGCGATGCCTTCGAGCGCATGAACGAGCAGCAGCGTGAGCGTGGCGACAAAACCTTCGTGAACCCACGCAATGCTGCGGCCGGCGCCGTGCGCCAGCTGGACCCAGCCATTGCCGCCCAGCGCCCCTTGAGCTTTTTTGCCTACGGTTTGGGTGACGTGCAAGGCTGGCAAGTGCCGCCCACCCACAGCCAGATGCTGGATGCCTTGCAGGCCATGGGCCTGCCGGTGTGCGAACACCGTGCCACGGCCCAAGGCGCTGAAGGCCCACAAGGCTTGGTGGCTTTTCACCAAGCCATGGGCGCCTTGCGCGATCAGCTGCCCTTCGACATCGACGGCGTGGTCTACAAGGTCAACCGTCGAGACTTGCAAGATCGGCTTGGCTTTGTGACCCGTGAGCCCCGCTGGGCCGTGGCGCACAAATACCCAGCACAAGAGCAGATCACCCGGGTTGAGGGCATCGACGTTCAAGTGGGCCGCACCGGCAAGCTCACCCCCGTGGCCCGCTTGCAGCCTGTGTTTGTCGGCGGCGTGACGGTCACCAATGCCACTTTGCACAACCTGTTCGAGTTGCGCCGCAAGAAAGTGCGAGTGGGCGATCAGGTCATCGTGCGCCGCGCGGGCGATGTGATCCCCGAAGTGGTGGGCGTGGTGCCTGATGGCCAAGGGGAAGGCTCAGGCCAACGCTTGGCTTACGTGCCGAACTTCCGCATGCCCACCGCTTGCCCCGTGTGTGGCAGCCGCGTGGAGCGCGAACCCGGTGAGATGAACCACCGTTGCAGTGGCGGCCTGTTCTGCCCTGCGCAGCGCAAGCAGGCCTTTTTGCACTTTGCCCAACGCCGTGCGCTGGATGTCGAAGGCCTGGGCGAAAAGCTGGTCGATCAATTGGTGGATGGCGGCTTGGTGCACACCTTGCCGGGCCTTTACAAACTGGGCGTGGCCAAGCTGGCTGCGCTGGACCGCATGGCTGATAAGAGCGCGCAAAACATCGTCGCTGCTCTGGAGAAGAGCAAGCAGACGACCTTGCCGCGCTTCCTCTACGGTCTGGGCATTCGCCATGTGGGTGAAGCCACCGCCAAAGACTTGGCCAAGCACTTCGGCCAGTTGGATGCGCTCATGGACGCCACCGAAGAGCAACTGCTGGAGGTCAACGACGTGGGCCCCATCGTGGCCCACAGCATCCGCACCTTCTTTGATCAGCCCCACAACCGCGAGGTGGTCGAGCAACTGCGCGCCTGCGGCATCACCTGGGCGGAGACCGATCCATCGCTGGTGGCAGATCAACCGCAGCCGCTGGCAGGAATGACCTTGGTGCTCACTGGCACCTTGCCCACGCTGGGCCGCGATGCAGCCAAGGCCTTGATCGAGGCGGCCGGGGGCAAGGTGGCTGGGTCTGTCTCCAAGAAGACCAGCTACGTGGTGGCAGGTGCAGAGGCCGGCAGCAAGCTGGACAAAGCCCAGGAGCTTGGCTTGAACATCCTGGACGAAGCGGGCCTGCTGGCCTTGCTCGAAGCTGCGGGCGCTTCAGCGGCAACGGTCAGTGTTTCAGGTGAGGGCACCGGGCCCGCTGAGCCCGCGGCCTGATTCAAGCCTTGGTGGTGTGGCTCACCGGCTTGAGCATGGTCATGGCCGTGCCGATCAAGGCCGAAACCTCGCTCATGTTGCCCGGCACGATCATGGTGTTGTTCTTCTGGGCCAGTTGGGCATAGGCCTCGACGGCCTTTTCAGCCACCTTCAGGTTCACAGCCTCTTGCCCGCCGGGTTGCTGGATGGCTGCGGCGATCATGCGGATCGCCTCGGCACTGGCTTCGGCCACCGCGCTGATGGCGGCGGCCTGGCCTTCGGCCTTGTTGATCTCAGCCTGCTTCTCACCCTCCGAGCGGGCGATGAAGGCCTCGCGCTCACCCGTCGCGATGTTGATCTGCTCCTGGCGGCGGCCCTCTGAGGCGGCGATCAAGGCGCGTTTTTCACGCTCGGCTGTGATCTGGGCTTGCATGCTGCGCAAGATCTCGGCTGGCGGCGTCAAGTCTTTGATCTCATATCGAAGCACCTTGACGCCCCAGTTCAGCGCGGCTTCGTCCAGGGCGTTGACCACGGCGGCATTGATCAAGTCACGCTCTTCAAAGGTTTTGTCGAGTTCCATCTTGCCCACCACCGAGCGCAGCGTGGTTTGCGACAGCTGTGTGATGGCCACGATGTAGTTCGACGATCCATAGCTGGCCCGCATCGCGTCGGTCACCTGGAAGTACAAGATGCCATCGACCTGCAATTGCGTGTTGTCTCGCGTGATGCAGACCTGGCTGGGCACGTCCAGCGGCACCTCTTTGAGTGAGTGCTTGTAGGCCACCTTGTCGACAAAAGGCAGCACGATGTTCAGGCCCGCTGTGAGCGTGCCGTGGTACTTGCCCAGGCGCTCCAGCACCCAGGCACTTTGCTGCGGCACCACTTTGACCGATTGGATGACAAAGACAGCAGCAATGATCAAAAAGACAATGGCGACTTCCATGGTTCAGACCTTTTCCAGGATGAGTTGATTGCCCCGCATCTCACAGATGCGGTAGCTGCCCGTTGCAGGCTGTTGGCCCGCGGGCAAAGGGTGTTGAAGGGAAGAGGTCCAGACGCTGCCTCGGTGGTTGACGCGCGCGAAACCATCAGGCCCCCATTCGGGCACGTGCACGATCTGCCCCACGTCCATGGCGGCCAAAGGGTCGGGGTTTTCAGCGCTTCCTGCCGCAGGCTTCTTGGGACGCTTGAAATGCCAAGCCAGCGCCGAGCCCCCGCCGACCAGTGCTGTCGCCACCAGTTGGGGTGTGTCGGCCAAGCCGGCGTGCGCCGCCAGGGCGCCAGCGGCTGTGCCCAGAGCGAGCATCAACAGGTAGAAGGTGCCCGTGAGCAGCTCCGCAACGACCAGCAAACCTGTGATCACCCACCAAGCGGTACTCGCCAACATTGCGCAATCCTCTCCACAAGATTTGTGCAGCCAGTGTACGCAGCTTATGAGCCATGGGTCGCGTTGATTCGCAAAGGGACGTGAAGCTTGGTGGCCCCAGATCAGCCGAAATGATTGCAACGTTCAGCCTCAGTGTCACCTTGCGGCCCTACACTTCGCGTTTCGCGTTTTTTCCTGCGGGTGGCCCATGCTGCGTTTCCATTTCCCCATCGTCATCATTGACGAAGACTTCCGCTCTGAAAACACCTCGGGCTTGGGCATTCGCGCCCTGGCCGATGCCATCCAGAAGGAAGGCTTCGAGGTGCTGGGCGTCACCAGCTATGGCGACCTGTCGCAGTTCGCGCAGCAGCAAAGCCGCGCCAGCGCGTTCATCTTGTCCATCGACGACGAAGAGTTCACGCCCGGCCCCGAGATCGACCCGGCGGTGCTGAACCTGCGCAAGTTCATCCA
>JBEANX010000145.1:0-3772 GCA_041165245.1 Pseudomonadota bacterium | reverse complement strand
ATTTCGTCCAGCATGTCATTGAAGGCGTCGACCAACTCGCCCACCTCGTCCCGGCTGACCTTTCGCGCGCGGAAGGAATAGCTCTTGTCTGCCACCACTCTTCTTGCCGTTTCCACCACGTCGACCAGTGGGGAGATCACCAGCCGTTGGAGCCAGGTGGACACCAGCAAAGCCACCACCATGGTTCCCAGGATCACCAGCAAAGTGATGTGAACGTAGCGCGTGATGCGATCCGCCAGTTCATATCGGCTGCGCAAATAGATGCTCCCCAGCCATTCGCCGTTGTCATGGATGGGGATGGTCAGCGTCAGCATGCCGTGCTCGACGACTTCGTTCCTGGAGGTGGCAGGCGCGGTGATGGGCAGGGTCTGTCCAGGGGTGCTGTAGGACGCAAACAGCTCGCCGCGAGGCGTGTAGATGCCAGCGGCCAGCACCTCCGGTCGCGCTTGCAGAACGGCCAGGTTCTCTTTCGCTGTTTCTGGATCCTTGAACGCGAGGGCTGCTGCGGACGTGCGCCCCAGCAATTCGGCCTGGGTGCTTGAGTCGGCGATGGCTGTCTGGTGGTATGCCTGCAGGTCAAGGGCAATCATGGCGGACAGCGCAGCGGTCACCGAGACCAAAGCCGTCAGCAGCATGCCGGCCAGCAAGCGCTGGCGCAAAGAGAGTCGCGACGCCACGCCGTTCATGAAGGCTTCCCCGTGATTTTGCGCGCCACGCCCAGCAGCCTGGAGCTGATTCGAATGCCTGCCTCCTCACTGCTTGCCAGGCTGATGTCAAAGCGGACCCGGTCATCCACCACGACGAAGTTGATGGTGCTGCCTCGCGGTTCACTGTCGTCGCTCACGGTCAGCAGCGGTACCCCTTTGGTCCAGGCGGTCAGGTCGGTGATTCGTTGCTGCTCATGACCCGCCACAAACAGGATGTGAACGCCTTGCAGAGGATCTTGCCTCTGGATGCGCCGAATCTCCACAGGGTGGCCGTTGACGCTTCTGCCGGTCGCTGCTTGCTCGAGGTGCATGAGGATCGGCGTGCTCCCGTGCACGCCGATCACAAACGGCGAGTTGGCTTGCGCAAAGGCATGACCAGGCCAGTCCACGTAAGCGCCAAACTTCAGCAAATAGGCAGCCTTGACCTGCGCTTCAGGGGCTTGAGCCACCTGTGCGTGCCCTGGCGCACTGACTGACAGCAGCAGCAGGGCGCATTTCGCCAGACCAAGCCTCTTGCCAGGGTTGTGCTTCGCGCTGGTGAGTAGAGCCGCCAGGTACTTCATGGCTGTCAATATCGAAGGCTCAAGCTCAAACCCACCTGGGGGCTGACGGTGGCTGATGGATTCACCACATTGGTCAGCGTGTATTCCTCATGGCGGCCGGCAAGCAGGTTGGTGCCAGCCAGGGCGATCTCCAGCCCTGCATGGGGCGCATAGGCCAGACGGAGGTCAGCGACGGTGTAGGCCGCAACGGTGGAGGCGGGCAGTTTGCTGACATGGCGAACCGTGCCGTCGATGGACCATTGCTCGGAAAAGTCGTGGCTCAAGCTGGCGCGCCATTGGGAATCGGAGTCGTTTCCTCCGTTGGGCGCGACCAGGTTCAAATCGACCACGCCGGGCTCGAGTTTGAGCTTCTTTTTCAGGCCGCTCCATCCTGCGCTCACACGCCAGGAGGGGGCCGGTTGGTACACAGCCCACCATTCAGCGCCGTAGGTGTCGCCAAACCGCTTGTTGGTGAAGTGGTTGCCGCTGGGGCCGCGCTCCACGGTCAGCAGTTGGTCGTAGTGGTTGTAGAACAGGGTCGCAGCGAGGGAGAGGCGGTCGCTCAACTGGCCTCGATAGCCCAACTCCGTCGCTCGAGCCTTTTCGGTGCGAAAGCCATCGTCACCCGACAGCAGATAGGGCGGCTTGGCCGGGAAGCGCAAATCCACATCGACCCGTGAGGGTGAGCGAGCGGCCTTGGAAGCCGCAGCCCAGATCAGCTGTGATTCGGCCGGCGTCCAGGCCACACGAACATTGGGGAGCCACTCCGCCTGGGTGTAGGGGTTGGTCTCAATGCGAGATCCAAGCGTCAGGCGAAGCGTTGGCGTCATGGCCCATTCATCCTGAGCGAACGCACTCAGCCAATGCTGTGTGGCCGCTTCGGGCACATACACCATGGCCCCCGAGGTGCGGACCTCGTTGCGCACCAGCCGGAACTCCCCACCCCAGGTCAACCGGTGCTCGGCGACGGGTGTGAAGGAGTGAAGAACCTGCAGGTCCAGCTTGTCGGTCTGATCGGTCAGCGTGTTGGGCAGCTCTCGCTCGATGCTGTCGAGATAGAACTGCCATTGAAGCTGCCCGCCGTCACCCACAGGTCTCTGCCATTGGCCGACCAGGTTCAGCCCCGAGGTCTGGATGTCGCTGGGCGCAGAGCGTCTGACGAAAAAGCCAGGCGGTGGTTGCCCCGCCGAGACCTTGAACGCTTGCCCCACCACGCTCCACTGATCACGTCCATCTGGCCCGTCCACCCGAAAGCCGATTTGCTGCTGAGTCGTCGCGTCTTCAACGGTTCGACCGCCGAGTGTGCGGCTGTTGTTCCACGCCACGCTTTGAGCGTTGAGGCGCCAGGCAGCGCCTTCGCTGGCGGTGTCTTGGGCCGCGCCAAACCCGTGACGAACTTCCACGCTGCTGGCGTCCGTGGCGGCTGCAGCGTGCACCAAGGTGCCCCTGGTTTGCTGGGCTGACCGCGTGATGACATTGATGATGCCGTTGACGGCATTGAGGCCCCAGAGGGTGCCTCCAGGCCCGCTGATGACTTCGATGCGCTCGATGTCCTCCATGAGGACCATCTGTTGCTCCCAGAACACGACGGAGCTGGAAGGCGAGTACACCCCGCGTCCGTCGATCTGAACCAGCAGCTTGTTGTTGCGAAAGCCATTGAAGCCCCGGGCACTGATCGCGTATTGGCTGTTGGTGATGCGGGCCACCTGCAGGTTGGGCGCGAGTCGCAAGGCCTCCGGCAATGACCGTGCGCCGGCGCGATGGATGTCTTCAGCCCTGATCACGAACACCGAAGCTGCGGCGTCCGCCAGGCGTTGGCTGTGTTTGGACACCGAGGTGATCTGGATGTCGCCCAGTTCTTCGAGGTCCATGTCCAGCACACTTCGAACGGGCGTGGCGCAAGCCCCCTGCAACAAGGCCGGCTGCAGCGCGAGCCACAGCGTGGCCAGCAACGGCGTCGTGGCGATGCGGTGTGCTTTCAAGACCCGTCTCCTTGAGGGATATGGCCAGAGCTCGTCCGGATGCGAACCCCATTGCCTGTTTGAGCAACTCCAATATAACCACCTTGTGCTGTGCCGAGCGGGCTTCGTTCCTGGCGAACTAACAATCTCTCGGTCTGTGCGCCAGCGTACCTGTGGTGTTTTGTCGGGTTTTGGGGTGTTGGCAGTGTCGCCATTTTCATCATGGAAACCCCCTGGGGAAGGTCTGCACAAATGAGCGTTGAGCATGGTTGGGTGCACTGACATGACCAAAAAGGCGGCTGGACGCACCTCTGGCAGGTGTTTTGAGCGCGTTTCGCGCCCATTTCCTATGCTTTGGCCGCACTCATGCCAAGCTCCCGTTCAAACGTTTGCGCACCAGCCACAGATTGGCCAGAGCAAACAGCGTTTGCAACTGCGCCGTATTCTTGGCCAGGCCGCGGTAGCGCACCTTCACATGACCGAACTGGCGCTTGATGACACGGAATGGGTGCTCCACCTTGGCTCGGATGCTGGCCTTGATGCGCTCGACCTGATCGGTCAG
>JBEANX010000144.1:0-5418 GCA_041165245.1 Pseudomonadota bacterium | reverse complement strand
CATTTTTTCAGTGGCCTGGATCCGACGACCTTTCCATCAACAGTGGCGGTTGCCGTGCACCTTGTAGACATTCCTGTTGAAGAGGAATTCCGCTTTGGACTGCAACTGATCATCGATGGCTTGGACGTCGCCCGAATCAGCGCCTCAAAGTGACTTGACGACTTGTTCAGGCCAGGCGGCATTCCTGACGCTGCTCAGATTTCCTTCGGTGTGTACTCCCATCAAGCGAGCGCTGGCCTCATCGCACGAGGTGAAAACGTCCGGGTAAATCCTGACCGAAATCAAGGTTGACGATGAAATTTTAACGGATACAGTGTATCCATTGGTTTGGGTTGGCGACGTCTTGGCTTTTTCAGGCGTCTGACCTTCAACAATGCAGTACATCGAGATGCGTAATTCGCTACCCATCCAAAACCACTTGGGTGACTCATGACGTCAGAACATTTGAGTTACTTTGTTGCGCGAGGTGAAACTCGCTCACTGACTGATTCCACGCGGCTAGGTCTTCGAGGGAGTTTTATCCATTTGTCCGATGGCGTGACGCACTACGAACTTTCAGGTCGCTCCGACGGAGAAATTGTGCTGTTGATGCCAACCCTGATGGCGCCTCTTTTCTATTGGGATCAATTTGCCAGGTGGCTGCATGCGATGGGTTTGCGCACCCTGACCTACAGTGCGTACGGCAGCGGCTATTCAGATCGGGTATCGGGCCAATATGGGCCGGCGCTCTTTGTGCGTCAGGCGCAAGAGCTGTTGACCAAGCTGGGGCTTCACGAAGTGCACCATGTGATTGGTGCATCACTGGGGGCCGTGGTTGCGATGGATTTCCTCCAGAAAATGCGATGCCGCACCAGCACCCGCACCTTGACTTTGGTCGGCCCGATTGGAGTGACGTCTCGGTTTCCATTTCTTGCGTATGTGGCTCGAAACAAGGTACTTGCTCAGATCGTGGGGCCTGGCCTGGGGTGGGTGGGAACAGAATATCAGGTCAAAAAGAGTGTTCGAGCCTCAGAACACGCCGCCCTTCTCAAGCAGATGATGGATGAGTCCTCTTGTTACGAAGGTTCCACGTACGCTCTACTGTCCACCTTGCGAGCATTTTCTTCGATCAATCAGCAAGCACTTTATCTGCAAGCCAGCCGGCTGAGCATTCCGATATTGTTGTTGTGGGGTGAAGAAGATCGAATGGCGCCAGCAAGAAACCAGGGTGAAGCGAAATCATTGCTGCAGCCCGTCTATGTTCGTTTGATACCCGAGTGCGGTCACATGGCTGCATTTGAGCGCTCTGACCTGGTGGCACGCGTGTTTTCGTTTTTTCGAAAATCTACCCAGATGTCCTTTGGGTTAATTTGATGTTGCGTATTCTCTTCATTCTGTGTAAAGAGTTTTCCCCATGAATACCTTGCCATTCCCCATGGTCGATGTCGATGTTGTCATCATTGGCGGCGGTGTGTCTGGGCTGACCATCGCGTGCGACCTCGCGCGTCGCGGCGTCAGGATCCGCATCATCGAACAGTCAATGACGCCATTTCAAGGTTCGGGTGGCATTGGCATCCAACCAAGAACCATCGAGGTGTTTGAGCAACTTGGCATCGTGCGGCCTTTGCAACGAGCCGGATCCACCTATCCATCCATGAGGCTCCACATGAGCCCATTGGGTGTGACGCACCGCAAGGTCAAGTTGCATGAGGCCTCCCCCGATGTGCCTTATCCCAACGACTGGCTCGTGCCGCAATGGCGTACCGAGCACGTATTGCGCCAACGCCTCTCCGAGCTTGGGCGCCAGGTCGAGTTTGGCTCGAAAGTGTTGAACATCGAGCAAGACAATGAAGGGGCGACCGTCCGTATCCACTGCCGTGGCCTGTCCCAGTCAATCCGGAGCCGCTATGTCGTCTGTGCTGATGGCAGTCAACGCCCGGTTAGCAAAAGCCTCGGTTTGAAGTTTGCCAGATCGGCATCCAAAGAGGAGCGGATGATCGTCGGTGACGTGCGCGCCGCCGGGGTGGATCGCGTTTGTTGGCATGTCTGGCCATCGCCGGACAAGGGGGTGATTGGTCTTTGCCCACTCCCGCATTCTGATCTTTTCCAACTGGTGATGCCGCTGGATGACACAGAGACAGATCCGGCGCTTTCCGAGCAGGCGATTCAAGCCAGGTGGCTGGCCGCCACGGGCCTGGAAGGCATTCGCCTTAACTGTTCGGGGTGGCTGTCGATCGTGCGTGCTCAGGCAGGCTCGCCCATGCCATGTCGATCAGGGCGAGTGTTCCATGCAGGTGGCGCCGATTTTTCTCAGTTGAGTGGCGGATCATTGGACCTGAACAAGGGGATTCAAGATGCCTACAACCTGGGTTGGAAGTTGGCGTTGGTTCTCAATGGCTCTCCCGAGGCGCTCCTTGACACGTATGAATCCGAACGAAGGGCGGTGATGGCTGACGGTAAAGCCTTGCCCTCCAAGCCATCCCGGTCAATCAAGGGTGGCCCGGTTTCCGGTTTGAGCCGTGGGGGGCGACCGTTCACACTCGGCCCCAGTTACCCCGCCAGCCCCCTCTCGATGACTTCCGTTGCCACTCGTGCAGGAAGATTGAAGGCTGGGGATCGCGCGCCAGATGCCCCTTGCGCTCGCCAGCAAACAGGGCAAACCACCTTGTTTGATGAATTTCGCGCTGGGCACTTCAATTTCACCGTGCTGGCGTTTGGGGCGAAGGCCATCGAGGCCCTTGGCGCTTGTCGATGGCGTGATGCAAGGGGGTACCTTGCCATGGTGCGCTTGGTGCCCATCCACACAGAACACCTCCCTGAAGATGTGAACGCCCTTGTGGACGAAGGGCGCCATGCCCGAGCCGCATACGGCGTGGCCGATGACGAAAACATGGCTTTCCTCGTTCGGCCTGACGGCCACATCGGAGTCATTGCTCATGAAGATTGGGCTCGATTGATCAGCCTGTATATGGAGAGAGTTGCAGGCTTTACCTTGCGCCAAGAGGTGGCACCACCAGAGAGGGTCAACCGATTCATCTCGACCCTCGGGGTTTTGGCGCCGAGCTAATTCTGAGCCATTGCAGTGTCCGCTGCGCGCGTTCATCGACCAACGCTCGGAGCCTTAGATAAAGCGGCTGCTTGACCCATCGCGGGAACTGATCGGAGGTTCATTTGGTCTGCTGTAGGCTTTCAACGGGGTCGATCACGATGGGCTGCTTGCGCTGCGAAGGCGTCAAATGCCCGTCAGTCCGCCTCGATCATGCCGCCTCCTGGCTCCGGGACGCCCGCTCAAACCGCCAAAGAAGACCCCGAGCAGCACCCAGCCACACGCGCAATTCAATGCCCGCCAAGCTGACTCAGCAAGTCCACATTCCCACCCGCCGCAGCCGTGTTCACCGTCATCGTTTGCTCACTGCAAAAACGCAGCAGGTAGTGCGGCCCGCCTGCCTTGGGGCCCGTGCCGCTCAGGCCCTCGCCCCCAAAAGGCTGCAGGCCCACCACCGCGCCGACCATGTTGCGGTTGATGTAGACATTGCCCACGCGGGCTCGTGCGGCAATGGCCTGGGCGCGGCTGTCAATCCGCGTCTGGATGCCCAGCGTGAGGCCGTAGCCCAGCGCGTTGATCTCATCAACCAATGCCAGCGGGTCGCCCTGCCAGCGTACGATGTGCAGCACCGGCCCGAAGACCTCATGCTTCAGATCAGCCACACGTGTCAGCTCAAAGGCCTGGGGTGGGATCAAGGTGCCAGTCTCAAGGGGCAAGGGCAGCAAAGCGCGGCCAGTGCGCCCCAAACGTTCCAGATGTTGGTGGATGCCATTCGCGGCTTCTTGGTCGATCACAGGGCCCACGTCGGTGCTCAAGGTCTGAGCATGGCCGCTCTGCAGTTCTTTGGCAGCCCCCAAGATCATGTCGATCACGTGGTCGGCCACGGCCTCGTGCACACACAGCAAGCGCAAGGCCGAGCAGCGCTGGCCGGCTGACCTGAACGCGCTTTGCACCACTGCATCGGCCACTTGCTCGGGCAGCGCACTTGAATCCACCAACATGGCGTTCAGCCCGCCCGTCTCGGCGATCAGGGGCACGATGGGGCCGTCCTTTTCGGCCAAGGCGCGGTTGATCAGCTTGGCCACTTGCGTGGAGCCCGTGAAGGCCACGCCTGCGATGCCGGGGTGGGCCACCAAGGCCGCGCCCACGGTCTCGCCCGGGCCGTGCAGCAGTTGCAGTGCATCTGTTGGCACGCCGCATTGATGCATCAAGCGCACCAAGGCCAGGGCCACACCCGGCGTTTGCTCGGCGGGCTTGGCCAACACGGTGTTGCCCGTGGCCAGTGCCGCAGCCACTTGCCCGGCAAAAATGGCCAGCGGGAAGTTCCAGGGGCTGATGCACACCCAGGCACCACGGCCATGCAGGCGAAGTTCATTGCGCTCACCCGTCACGCCGGGGCCGCCCACGGGCAGGCTCAAGGGGGCCATCAGGCCTTGGGCTTCATGGGCGTAGTAGCGCAAGAAGTCGATGGCTTCGCGCACTTCGGTAATCGCATCTGCCCAAGTCTTGTTGGCTTCTTTGACCAGCAAGGCGCTGTACTGCGGCAATTGCGCCTGCAAGGCATCGGCCACTTTCAGAAGCACACCCGCACGGTGGGCCACGCCTGCATCGTTCCAAGCCCGGCTGGCGTTCATGGCTTGGGCCACGGCGGTGTTGATGTGGCTCAGATCGAACTCAGGCACTGCAGGTACTTCGCAGGTGGCCAGCGCACTTTGCAGCTTCGACAGATCCCGCGGTGCCGTCACATCCAGCCCTTCGCTGTTGGCGCGTGAGGGGCCGAACAACTCAGCAGGCATCGGCAGCGTGGCCTCTTGGCCCAGGTGCAGGGGCGAGCTCAAGAGTTCTTGCATGCCCAGTGATTCGTCGGCCAGTTGGTGCACAAAAGAGGTGTTGGCGCCGTTTTCCAGCAGGCGGCGCACCAGGTAGGCCAGCAGGTCTCGGTGTTGGCCCACGGGCGCGTAAATGCGGCAGCTCACGGTGGGGTTCTTGAGCACTTCGCGGTACAGGCCTTCGCCCATGCCGTGCAGGCGCTGAAGCTCAAAGCGCGAGCCAGTGCGGTCTGCCATCTGCATGATCGCGGCGATGGTGCCAGCGTTGTGCGTGGCAAATTGCGGGAAGAGCGCATCGGGCGCGGCCAGCATGGCGCGGGCACAGGCCAGGTAGCTGATGTCGGTGTGGTGCTTGTGCGTGAACACCGGGTAACCCGGCAGCCCGCCTTCCTGCGCGCGCTTGACCTCGCCGTCCCAATACGCGCCCTTCACCAGGCGCACCATGAAACGCAGGCCGTGTTTTTGGGCGATGCGCGCCACTTCGTCCACCACCTCGAGCGCACGCGTTTGGTAGGCCTGCACGGCCAGGCCAAACCCTTGCCACCTGGGGTGGTGCTGGGCGAT
>JBEANX010000143.1:0-2756 GCA_041165245.1 Pseudomonadota bacterium | reverse complement strand
TGCCGTGGCCCAGCAATACATGGGCTACTTCCAGGGCCGAAGCAGCCACTGGACCGCTGCTGATCAACGCCCCTTGCGCCACGCCGTGCCCGAGCAGCGCACCCGCATCTACGACATCCGCCAGGTCATCGAGACTTTGTGCGACGAAGGCTCAGTGCTGGAGCTGCGCCCCCGCTTTGCCAGCGGCATGGTCACTGCCCTGGCGCGGCTTGAGGGCCGCCCCGTGGGCATCATCGCCAACGACCCGCGCCATTTGGGCGGTGCCATTGATGCAAATTGCGCCGACAAAGCCGCGCGTTTCATGCAGCTGTGCGATGCCTTTGACATCCCGCTGGTCTCGCTGTGCGACACGCCGGGCTTCATGGTCGGCCCCGATGCTGAAAAGACGGCCACCGTGCGTCACTTCTCGCGCATGTTCCTGGCCGCCAGCAGCTTGAGCGTGCCCTTCTTTGTGGTGGTGCTGCGCAAGGGCTATGGCCTGGGTGCGCAGGCCATGACCGCAGGCAGCTTGCTCGCCCCTGAGTTCACCGTGTCATGGCCCACTGGCGAGTTCGGTCCCATGGGCATTGAAGGCGCGGTGCACCTGGGGTTCAGCAAACAGCTGGAGGCCATCGCTGACGCAGCGCAGCGCCAGCAGGTGTTCGATGGCCTGGTGGCCGCAGCCTATGAGCGCGGCAAGGCCCTGAACATGGCTGCCCACCTGGAGCTGGACGATGTGATCGACCCGGCGGACACGCGCCGTTGGTTGGTGCGTGGATTGGCTTCGATGCCGCAGCTGGCGCCTCGGCAGGGCCGCAAGCGGCCCTTTGTGGACGCTTGGTGAGGCCCCCGGGCGATGCGTGATCCTCAGCGGCGGTCGTCGTCGCGCCTGCCGCGCTCGCCGTCCTCAGGCATGACGAGCTTGTAGGTGGCTTGCCAGCTTCCCCAGCCCTCACCGCTGGTGTTGAGTCCCTCGATGTAGTTGTAGAAGGTTGAGCCCTGTGATGCGCCCAGTGTCTGTTCCAGCCATGCCAGGGCTTGGTTGGTGATGGTGAGCTTCTGGAGGCTCAGCTTGCCTTGCAGCGAGTACCGGCCTTTCGAGATCAATTTGGGGTCAAAGCCCAGGCGGGTGAGTTCAGCGGTGTCGCCTTTGGCGAGGGCCAGCGTGGGAATGGTGGCGGGGCCTGCCACGGTCTCGAAGGTCCAGACAGGGGTGTTGGCTTGCCGTGTCTCGGTGCCGGGAATTGGGGTGCCCGCCTCGTCCACATAGACGCCTTCGATGTCGGCCAGCACTTGCTTGCCCACCAAGTCAACGCGCAGGTTGCGGAACGTGACGCTCCCGCCATCGATCAGGCCGATGAACGCAGGGGCAGTCCAAGTGAAACCGCCCGCATTTTGCAGGGTCTGGATCTGGCCTGTGGCGTTGTCAACGGTCATTGAATCCACTGGGCCGTCGACGCCAATCAGAAACCGAGTCGCCCGTTTGATGCGGGTGCCGAATTCAGCACTCGATTCATGAACCCAAGCGCCAGGCGTGGCTGTGACTTTGACTTTCCCAAAATTCAGAGCGCCGACCGCACCGTCGGGCCCTTGGGTTGCCGGGGGCAAGCCGTCCGACACGCCCGAGCCATTGCTGAGTGAAAGGTGGCTCCACGTTTGCCCGAGAGACAACTTGACGGGCGCTGCTTGGCGAGTGCGAAGGGTGATCGGATCCAGTGTCGTTCCCGACATGAGCACGGGTGCGGCATGAAGGCTGGAGATGGCGCCAAAGGCCAAGCCTGCGGTGAGCAGTGCGCGTTGCAGAGACATGTTCGCTCCTTGTGTTTGTGAGAAGGTCCAGCAAAGACTGTAACCAAAAGGCCGGTGATGCCGCCACCGCGAGCACCCAACTTGGGGGAGCCCCCTGGGCATGCTAAGGTGCGCGCCCTTGCTGCCCGCCTCCTTTGAAGTTGTTGCCATGAACCCCCAGGTCCTTGACGAACTGCGTGTCTACATCGACCCGCTCACCCCCGATGAACATGACGCTCTGGAGCGCAGCATCCTGGCCGAGGGCTGCCGTGATGCGCTGGTGCTGTGGGGCGACGTGCTGGTGGACGGGCACAACCGCTACGGCATCTGCAGCAAGCATGGCCTGCCGTTCCAGACGGTGCAGAACACGCGCTTCAAGTCCATGGAAGACGTGCACTTGTGGATGATCGACCAGCACCTGGGCCGGCGCAGCATCTCGGATTTCCAGCGCGGCGTGCTGGCGCTGCGCAAGCGCGAGATCGTGGCCGAGCGGCGTGCGCGCACCTCGGCCACCGAGACGCCTGAGCCCGCCACCGGCAACGAGGCCCATGCACCCGCGCTCGCCCAGGACGGCCTGCAGACGCGCGAGGCGATCGCCAAGGCGGCACGCCTGAGCAGCAACCAGGTGGTGATGATCGAGAAGATCCAGAAGCAGGCCGCGCCCGAAGTGGTGGCCGCGGTGAAGGCCGGCACGATCTCCATCAACGCGGCCGCGGCCGTCGCCACCTTGCCGGCAGAGGAGCAGACAGCCGCCGCGGTGGCCGGTGCGCAGGAACTCAAGCAGGCGGCCAAACGCGTGCGCGAGACCAAGCGCAAGCCGCCCGCTGCTGACTCGGCACCAGATGCGGCCGAGCCCCCCGCGCCGGAGTACACGGTGGAGTCCCTGCGCCAGCGTGTCGCGGCGCTCGAGGCCGAAAACGCGGCGTTGCGGCAGGAGCTTGCGGCGCTTCGCTCAGGGCAGCCAGCGTCGAGCCCGACCATGGCCCGCG
>JBEANX010000142.1:0-4693 GCA_041165245.1 Pseudomonadota bacterium | reverse complement strand
CCGAGACGCTGACCAAAGACGGCCAGCAAACGATCATGGTGCAGAAATTCTTGCCTGCGATCGCGCAAGGCGACAAGCGCGTGCTGCTGATCGATGGCGAGCCCGTGCCTTATGCGCTGGCCCGCATCCCGCAAGGCGGCGAGGTGCGCGGCAATCTGGCGGCAGGCGGCAAAGGCGTGGCACAGCCTTTGAGCGAGTCAGACTGGGCGATTGCCCGGCACCTGGGGCCCATCTTGGCAGCACGCGGCCTGATGCTGGTGGGCCTGGACATCATCGGCGAGCAACTCACCGAGATCAATGTGACCAGCCCGACCTGCTTTCAGGAGATCACGAAGCAGACGGGCTTTGACGTGGCGGAGCGCTTCATCGATGCGCTGCTGGCCAAGCTGCCTGAGGCCTGAGGCAATCAGGCTTCAGTTCGAACCTGAGGCCGTGCCGCCGCCCGTGTTGAAGGTGTTGAGCAGGCCCAAGCGGTTTGCCTCATACACGGCCTCGCTGCGCGAGTGCACGGCCAACTTGCCATAGAGTTTCTTGATGTAGGTCTGCACCGTGTGCACGGTGATGCCTTGCAGGCGGGCGATCTCAGCATAGGAAAAGCCCCGTGCGATGTATTCCAGTACCTCTTGCTCGCGCTTGGTCAGGGCCACCACCGCCTCATCACTGAGGGCCTGGCTCACCGGGGCCACCACAGCCTCGGGCACCGGCGCATTGCCAGGCTGCATGCGGCGAAGCAAGTGCCTGGCGATCATGGGCGAGATGGGAGAAGCTCCTTGCTTGACGGCGAGCAAGGTCTGGGCGATGTCGGCGGCTTCATCGTCTTTGTGGACATAGCCCACGGCGCCCGCCTCGATGCTGGCCACCACATTTTCTTCGTCACCAAACATGGAGACGACCAGCATGTCGCACTGAGGCCATTTCTGGTTGACCTCGCGCATCAGGCTCAGGCCGCTGCCATCGGGCAGGCCCAGGTCGACCAGCAACAAATCGGCATCATGCTGAGCGAACCAAGCCTGTGCAGGCTTGAGCGTGGCGAACGAGGCCACCAGCGTCAGCTGGCTGTGGCTTTCGATGCAAGATTCGAGGAATTGACGGTTTTGGTGGTTGTCTTCAACCACTGCGACTCGCCAGGCTGCGGGGGGTACTGCGTTCATGCGGCCTTGGAAGGATCGTTCTGTGATTCGAAAGGCTGATCGGCCTGGAGGTCGATGATCAGCGGCAAACTCAAGCGCAACTCCAGGCCGCCATTGCTGGCGGGCAGGAAGGCCATGGTGGCGCCAATGGTCTGAGCGCGGCTGCGCATGGTCTGCAGGCCCTGGCCTTCGTATTGGCCTGTGCCTTGCCAGCCCTGGCCATTGTCGATCAGGCTGACGCGGATGTGATGCCCGAGGTCACGCGCAGACAACACCAGGCGTGTGGCGCCCGAGTGTTGAAGCACGTTCGACAGGCCCTCGAACAAGATGTATTGCAGCTGGCGCAATTCGGGCGAATGGCCTTGTGGCCAGATGGGCAGGCGCTCCACATCCCAGACCAGCTCAATGCCTGCCGCCTTCAGGCGCGGCGCCAAGCGAAAGCGCCAGCTGGCCAGCAAGCCTTCGACATCACCGGCCTGCAGGGACAAAGCATCGATGGACAGCTTGAGTTGATCCAGCGAATCGCGCAGCGTCTGGGTGACCAAGGGCACATCCACCGGGATCAAGCGCGGGGTTTGGAGCTGCCTCAAGGCAGAGGTCAAGTGGGCGCCCACGCCGTCGTGCATGTCCTTGAGGATGCGACTGCGCTCGGCCGACACCGCTTGCGCCCGCTCCAGGCTGGCCAGGCGCTCGAAGCTGGCGCGCAAGGCCTGCTCGCGCTCGGCCACGCGGTCGGCCAGGTGGCGGTTCAAATCATTGAGTGCCAGGCGCGAGCGGGCGTGGTCACCCGCCACGATCACGGCCATGCACAGCATGGTCGTGGGGCCGGCGAAATACAGCCAATAGATGCTGTCAAAGGGCAAGGAGCCCGTGCGGATCATCACGTCATGGGCACCTGAGGGCAGCAGCGTCAAGCAGCCCACCAGCAGCCAGATGCCGTCCTTGCGCCGGTGTCGCAGCACATGCCAGACAGCCATGCCCATGCTCCAAAGGGCCAGCAGGTAGATCACCCCATACAACACGGTGTTCATCCAGTACAGCGGCCCCACCACGCCATAGACGGGGATGACCACCATCAGCAGGTAAACGAGCCCGTCCACCCACACATGGCGGAACTGCGCAAAGCGGAAAAAATACAAGCAGAACAAGAGCTGTGAGACCACCGACAAGGTGTAGCCCAGGTTCTCCCAGATGTACGATTCGAACAAAGGCGTCGGCGCGATGCCCATCATGGCCGACAGCGCCCAGGTGATCGCCGACAGGCCCAAAAAGCCAATGGCCGTTTGCTCCCGATCTCGCAGCCACACGAGCAGCATGAACATGCCCAGCGACAACAGCACGGTGTTGGCCACCTCCACGCCGTCGACCTGCGCCCACTTGCGGTGCTTGTAGGCCGTGGCCAGCTGATCCAGGGGGCCGATCTCCACCGGCGACAGGCCATTGCGCGACACAAAGCCGCTGGCCACCCGGATGTGGACCACGTTGTCGCCCGTGATCCAAACCGCCGGCTGTACCGAGGTGAGCAAGGGCACGTACCAGTTGCGTGACACAGGCTCCACCATCGAGCCCGTGTAGCCCATGGGCTGCCCGTTGATCCACACCTGCGCATTCATCACCACTCGGGGCAAGTAAACGGCCCAAGGCTTGGTGGGCACGGTGTCCATGTGGATGCGAAAGCGATACCACAAGGTGCCTTCCAAGCCCGGGTGCGTGTCACGCCACAGGTGGGGCAAGGTGGTTCTCAACCAGGGCGCGTCGTCCATGGGGGGCGTGAGCGCGCCGTGGTCTTGCAAGACACAGGCTTCGCGAACCACCGCGGACTCATCGGGGCCCATCACGATGGGCGGATGGCTGGCAGGAGACAGGTGAGCTCCCAACGCCATGTGCGGCGCTTCCGCGGCCCAAGCGCGACTGGGCACGACCAACAGCCACAGGCAGGCGGTCAGGCAGGCCGTCAGCCACGCTGTGAAAGAAACTCGTCTCATGGGCGCATTGTCGGTGCTGGCTTCTTGGCAAACATCCCCCCAGGCCCGGGAAAATCCCGGCACCGGCGCGCCAGCAGCGACAATGCGGGGTTTTGTTTCACCTTTGACCACCCGTCCACACCCACCATGGCTGTTCTGACCCTGAGCCAGGCGCAACTCGCCTTCGGCCACGTGCCCCTGCTTGACAACGCCTCCTTCGCCCTGGAGACGGCCGAGCGCGTGGGCCTGATCGGCCGCAATGGCACGGGCAAGTCCTCGCTGCTCAAGATCCTGGCCGGGCTGGAAAAGCCGGACGACGGCATCCTTCAACTGCAAAACGGCACCCGCCTGGCCTACGTGCCGCAAGAGCCCATTTTTTCAGATGACGCAAGCATCTTTGACGCGGTCAGCGAAGGCCTGGGCGATGTGCGCAGCCTGCGCGACCGTTTTGAATCGGGCAACCCCGACGAAGACCTCGACACCCTGATGACCCAGATCGAAGCCCGCGATGGCTGGAACTGGGAGCAGCGTGTCGACCAGACCCTGCAAAAGCTGCAGCTCTCGCCCGAGCGCACCATCGGCAGCCTCTCAGGTGGATTGCGCAAACGCGTGGCCCTGGCCCAGGCCCTGGTGGCCACGCCCGATGTGCTGCTGCTTGACGAGCCCACCAACCACTTGGACCTGGACGCCATCACATGGCTGGAAGAGCTGATGGTGGGCTTCAAGGGCAGCGTCATCCTGATCTCCCACGACCGCGCCTTCCTGGACAACGTCTGCACCCGCATTGTTGAGCTCGACCGCGGCCAGCTGCGCTCCTACCCGGGCAACTTCGCCGCGTACGAAACGCTCAAGGCCCAGCAACTGGCCGACGAAGCCGTGATGAACGCCAAGTTCGACAAGCTGCTGGCGCAAGAAGAGGTCTGGATCCGCAAGGGCGTGGAGGCGCGTCGCACCCGCTCGGTGGCGCGCATCAAGCGTCTGGACGATTTGCGCGGCGCACGCTCTTCACGCCGAGACACCGTGGGCCGCGTCAAGCTTGAAGCCTCGCAAGCCGACCGTGGCGGCAAGATCGTGGCCGACATGGAAGACGTCTGCAAAAGCTACGAGGGCCGCGCCATCGTCAAGGGCTTCACGGGCACCATCCTGCGTGGCGACAAGGTGGGCCTGGTGGGCTCCAACGGCGCCGGCAAGACCACCCTGCTCAAGATGATCCTGGGCCAACTGGCCCCCGACAGTGGCACCGTCAAGCAAGGCGCCAACCTGGAGGTCGCCTACTTTGACCAGATGCGTGACCACCTCGACCTCAACGCCACGCTGGCTGATTTCATCAGCCCCGGCAGCGAGTGGATCGAGATCAATGGCTCGCGCAAGCACGTGATGGGCTATCTGCAAGACTTCCTGTTCTCGCCCGCCCGCGCCAACTCACCGGTGCGCACCCTCAGCGGCGGCGAGCGTAACCGGCTGCTGCTGGCGCGGCTGTTTGCGCGGCCGGCCAACGTGCTGGTGCTCGACGAGCCGACCAACGACCTCGACATCGACACGCTGGAGCTGCTCGAAGAACTGCTCGCCAACTACGCGGGCACCGTGTTCCTGGTCAGT
>JBEANX010000141.1:0-3271 GCA_041165245.1 Pseudomonadota bacterium | reverse complement strand
CTGCGTCCGCAAGACGCCTGGCTGGGCAAAGGCATTGCCGCCAGCGGCGCCGTGGCCACGCGCCTGGGGCTCTCTAGCGTGCCCACCTCGGCCGAGACCATCGCTCTGAACACCATCGTCGAGCTGGTGCGCACCACCGGCTGCCGCGTGCACCTGTGCCGCCTGTCCAGCGCGGCGGGTGTCGAGATCGTGCGCCGCGCCAAGGCGGATGGCCTGCCCATCACCGCTGACGTGAGCATCAACTCCTTGCTGCTGACCGACGTGGACATCGGCTTTTTCAACCCCGCCATGCGCGTGCAACCCCCACTGCGCCAGGGCCGCGACCGCGACGCGCTGCAAGCCGCCTTGCTCGATGGCACCTTGGATGCTCTGGTGTCCGACCACTGCCCTGTCAGCTCCGACGAAAAGCTCCTGCCTTTCGGTGAAGCCACCCCTGGCGCCACCGGCCTGGAGCTCTTGCTCAGCCTGGCCCTCAAGGGTGCCGGCATCTCGGCCGACGAGGCCAGCGCTTTGCCCGCCGACCGCCTGCGACATGCCTTGGGCACCGTCACCCAGGGCCCGGTCAAGGTGCTGGGCGAGGCCATCGGCTCGCTGGCCAACAGTGCCGGGCGCCTGGTGCAAGGCGGTGTGGCCGACGTGTGCGTGTTCGATCCCCGCGTGAGCTGGCAGGTCGAGCCGGGTGCGCTGGTCAGCCAGGGCAAGCACACGCCGTTTGCGTATGACTGCACGGGCATGGCGCTGCCAGGCCGAGTCCGCTTGACGCTGGTGGCCGGCCAGGTGGCGCATGAGTCAGACTGATCTGTCGCAGCTGGCGGGTGCCACCGAGCCGGTTGAGACGCCACTGTGGCGCTACCCGGTGGGCATCTGGCGCCTGGCGAGAACGCTGACTTACCTGGTGCGCCTTGCGGTGACCATGCGCCTGACCTTCCCCGGCATGAGCCCGGAAGATCAACGTGCTCGCATCCAGGTCTGGTCCCAGCGCATCTTGCAGCGACTGGGCGTGAGCCTGGAGGTGCACGGGAGCTTTCGCCCTGGTGCCAAGCTCATCGTGTCAAATCATGTGTCCTGGCTGGACATTATCTCGCTCAACGCCACGCACCCTTCGCGTTTTGTGTCCAAGGCCGAAGTCTCTCAGTGGCCGGTGGTGGGCGGCATGGTTGTTCAGGCAGGCACCATCTTGCTGGAGCGCGCCAAGCGCCGCGACGCCATGCGCGTGATGGGCTTGCTCACTCAGACTTTGAAGGATGGTGGCACCGCCACAGCCTTCCCCGAGGGCACCACGGGCAACGGACGCGAGATCCTTCCGTTTCACGGCAACTTGCTGCAAGCGGCCATCGACGCTGACGTGCCCGTGCAACCGGTGGCCATGCGCTACAGCGATGCCAAGCACCGAATCAGCCCGGCGGCGGCGTATGTGGGTGACACCACCCTGGCCCAATCGCTGTGGTGGGTGGCCTGCGCGCGTGGTTTCACCGTGCATTTGACGGTTTTGGCTTCCCACCAGGTGACCCATGCTGATCGCCGTCGCTTGGCCGAGACTTTACGCAACGACATCGTGTCGGCCTTGAAATGAGGGGCTCGGGGCACCACCTGTGAACCCAAGTGTTTCGCCCGGATGCTGCGTGCCAGGAATCGGTAATGCATCACACATGAGGGGTTAATCCCCCAAACCTTCGACAGGGCCTTGTCAGACACTGTCCGGATCGGGCAGTGCCGAGCTTCAGCTTCTGAATTTGCGCTGCGACAAAAGGCGCCGATGCGAGCGTCTTCTACAATCGCGGATTCCGCTTGAGGTATTGCAATGACTGATTTTCTGACGTCTTCGGCCCTGCTCGACACCATCGTGACCTGGCTGGACCGTGGACTGCTGGGTGCCAACTGGTGGCAACTGGTGATCACGACCCTCGTGCTCACGCACATCACGATCGCCTCGGTCACGATTTTCCTGCACCGCTCACAGGCGCACCGCTCGCTCGACCTGCACCCCATCGCTTCGCACTTCTTCCGCTTCTGGCTGTGGCTGACCACGGCCACCGTCACCAAACAATGGGTGGCCGTGCACCGCAAGCACCACGCGAAATGCGAAACCTCGGAAGACCCGCACAGCCCTGTGGCCCACGGCATCAAGACCGTGCTGCTGCGTGGCCGTGAGCTGTATGCCGAGGAAGCCGCCAATCTGGAAACCCAGAAGAAGTACGGCCACAACACCCCCAACGACTGGTTGGAGAATCACCTCTACACACCGCACGCAGGCATGGGCATCTTGCTGATGTTCCTGGTGGACTTGGCCTTGTTTGGCGCCATTGGCATCACCGTGTGGGCCGTGCAGATGGTCTGGATCCCCATCACGGCAGCAGGCATCATCAACGGCCTGGGCCACTGGTGGGGTTACCGCAATTTCGAGGCGGCAGATGCCTCCACCAATGTGAGCCCGTGGGGCATCCTCATCGGCGGTGAAGAGTTGCACAACAACCACCACACCTACCCGACTTCGGCCAAGCTGTCGGTCAAGTCTTATGAGTTCGACATCGGCTGGGCTTACATCCGTGGCCTGGAAATGATGGGCCTGGCCACGGTTCGCAAGGTGCCGCCCCGCCTCACGCTGGGCACGGTCAAGCCGGTGGCTGATGTGAAGACGCTGGAGGCCATCGCTGCGCACCGTTACGAGTTGATGGCCAGCTACGCCCGCGAAGTGCGCCTGGCCTGCGCGACCGAACTGGCCCGCCTGAAGGCAGAGCGCCAGCAGGCCAAGCTGATCAAGTTGGAGCGTGTGAAGAAGTGGCTGCATCGTGACGATGACAAGGTGCCTGCCAACCTTCGTGGCGATGTGAGCCATGCGCTGGCCGACAGCCCCAAGCTGGCCAAGCTGATCGCCATGCGCGAAGAGCTGCGCCTGGTGTGGACCAAGACCAATGTGTCGGCCGAACAACTGGCGCATGAGCTGCAAGCCTGGTGTCAGAAGGCCGAAGCCAGTGGCATCAATGCGTTGCAGGAGTTCTCGATCAAGCTGCGTGCGGCTCACGCCTGATCTGCTTCCTGCAACTGTTCAGAGCCCCGCCTTGGCGGGGCTTTTTCTTGGGTGCTCGATCGTGCACGGGAGGGCGTGGTGAGGGCGTGGTGAGGGCCTCAGCTTGGCGTGGGGTGGAGCGGGCTCAGGCAGACAGGGTGGGTGACCGTGAGCCCGATTCGCGGCGTCATGGCAGGTATAACCACCAGGACAGCCTTCAGGCGAAACTGGTGGCAGCGTTCGGTGTTGCCCCGCGAGCCTGGG
>JBEANX010000140.1:0-3003 GCA_041165245.1 Pseudomonadota bacterium | reverse complement strand
CAGAGTGGCAGGCCCACGGCCAGTGTGAGCAGCTTGGTGTTGAGCAAGCCTTGCGCGGCGGCCACGGCCATGCCACCCATGAGGACACCCAGCACTGCATACCTTGTCCACAGGCGCCGGCCCACCAAGTAAAGCATGAACATGCTGATGACCAGCAGCGGGTGTTCGGTGGTGCCCGCAAAGGCCATGAGGGCAAACTTGGCCAAGATGCCCGCCAGCAAGGCGGAGGCCAGAGCGATGGGGATGCGGTTCATCAGCCGCTCGAACAGGCCGCTGGCACCTGAGGCCCACATCAGGACACCGCACACCAAGAAGGCGCCCACGGCTTCTGGCAAGGACACACCGGTGGCCGCCGAAGCAATCACGGCCGCCCCGGGTGTCGACCAGGTGATCAAAATGGGGATGCGTGTCCACAGCGACAGGCCGATGGACAAAAAGCCCATGCCCATGCCCAGCGCCCACACCCAGGAGCTCACCTGGGCGGGGCTGGCCCCCAAGGAGGTGGCCGCATGAAAGATCAGCGCAATGGTGCTGGTGAAGCCCACCAGCGTGGCCACAAAGCCGCTGGACACAGCCGCCAGCGAGGTGTCCGCCACGGCTTGGCGAGCACGCTGGGCCAGCGAGAGGGTGGAGGAGGCGTTCAGATCTCGACCTTGGAGCCCATCTCGATGACGCGGTTGGTGGGCAGGTTCAGGAAGTCGGCGGCACCGGCCGCGTTGCGGTGCATGCTGGCAAAGAGCTTCTCACGCCAGGGCTCCATGCCGCCACCGATGGTGGGAATGACAATGTCGCGCGACAGGAAATAGCTCGTCTCCATGTCGTCCAGGTGCACGCCTCGCTGCTCCAAGAGCTTGAGCGCTTCGGGCACATCGGGCTCGTTCTTGAAGCCAAAGTGCAGCATGACCTGCCAGCAGTTGTGGCCCAGAGGCTCCACCTCGACCCGCTTGTCAAAGCCGATCCAGGGCACCTCGTGCGACTTCACGGTGACGAACAGGTTCTGCTCATGCAGCACCTTGTTGTGCTTGAGGTTGTGCAGCAGCGCGTTGGGCGTGGTGCCCGCATCGGCATTGAGGAACACCGCGGTGCCTGACACGCGTGTGGGCGGGCTGGAGAACACCGCATCCAAGAAGGGCACGAGGTCGATCGAATCATTGCGCAGGCGCTCGCTGAGCAGGGCGCGGCCTTGCTTCCAGGTCATCATCAGGCCGAACATCACGGCGCCGATCAAGAGGGGGAACCAGCCGCCGTCCAGCACCTTGAGCACATTGGCGCCAAAGAAGAGCAGGTCAATCACAAAGAAAATGCCCGTGGCCACGATGCACAAAGGCATGGCCAGGTGCCAGGCAAAACGGATGACGAAGAAAGTCATCACCGTGGTGATCAGCATGTCGATGGTCACCGTGATGCCATAGGCCGCAGCCAGCTTGCTGGACGAGCCAAAGAACACCACCGCCATCACAATGCAGGCAAACAGCGACCAGTTCACAAAGGGCACATAGATCTGGCCCGTCTCATTGACCGAGGTGTGAAGGATGCGCAGGCGTGGCAGATAGCCCAGCTGAATGACCTGCTTGGTCACTGAGAACGCGGCCGAGATCAGGGCCTGAGAGGCAATCACCGTGGCAAAGGTGGCCAGGATCACCAGCGGGTACAAGGCCCACTGCGGGGCCATTTCGTAGAAAGGATTCCTGACGTTCTCCGGGTGCTGCAGCAGCATGGCGCCTTGGCCAAAATAGTTCAGGATCAACGCGGGCATGACCAGCGAGAACCAAGCCAAGCGGATTGGTTTCTTACCAAAGTGACCCATGTCGGCATACAAAGCCTCAGCCCCCGTGGCGCACAGGATCACCGCACCCAGGGAGATGAAGGCCGTGTGGGGTTGCTCAATGATGAAGCGCAAGGCATGCAGCGGGCTGATGGCCGCCAGCACGGCGGGGTTCTCCAGGATGTGCTGCACACCCAGCACCGCCAACACGATGAACCACACCGCCGTGATGGGCCCGAAGAACTTGCCGATGCCGCCCGTGCCATAGCGCTGCACCGCAAACAGCAGCGTCAGCACCACCAGGGTGACAGGGATCACAAAGCGCTCCAGGCCAGGCGCAGCCACGTTCAAACCTTCGACCGCTGACAGCACCGAGATGGCCGGCGTGATGACGCCATCACCAAAGAAAATGGCCGTGCCAAAGATGCCCAAGCCCAACAGCACCCGTCGCAGCCTGGGTTTGTCGGCCACGGCGGTGGAGGCCAGCGCCAGCATGGCGATCAGGCCGCCTTCGCCGTTGTTGTCCGCCCGCAGGATCAGCGTGACGTATTTGAGCGAGACGATGACCGTCAGCGTCCAGAAGATCAGGGAGAGGATGCCGTAGATGTTGTCCGGGCTCAAAGGGACATGCCCGTTGGCGAACACTTCCTTGAGCGCATACAGCGGGCTGGTGCCGATGTCGCCATACACGATGCCGATGGCGCCCAGGGTGAGGGCGGCCAGCTGCTTGCCGCTGAGCGAGTCTTTGGAATGGGGTTGCACGGGGCCGTTGTCGCTGATCTCGAAGACGCCATTCTGCCCCGGCTCACGACACGATTTGTTGCAACGCCGCATGAATGCTGCGTTGCGGTGTCACCAGGTGGCAAATGCGCCCTGGCGGGCGCTGCCAGCTTCAGTCGTAAACCTCGGCGTTCGGGTCGGTAGCCTCCAACTCATAGCTGGCGGCCAGCATGGCCAAACGGGCCACCACGCCGTACATGTAAAAACGGTTGGGCGTGCTGGCACCAGGCTTGGCGCCGGGCTTGGGCAGTTGCGCTGGTTCGGCAAAGGCCAGGGGCGCGAAGCTCGAACCCGGTGCGTTGAGGTTTTCGTCGATGCCGCGTTCGGCATGCACACGGTAGAAGCCGCCCACCACATAGCGGTCGATCATGTAGACCACGGGCTCGGCCACGGCGGTGTTCACTTGCTCATAAGTGGGCACGCCCTCTTGAAGGATCACGCGGGTGACAGCTTGGCCA
>JBEANX010000139.1:0-4299 GCA_041165245.1 Pseudomonadota bacterium | reverse complement strand
TGGCGCCGGGCACGATCATGCTTTCGCTGTTCACCGATCGCTTGGCACAGGCCTGGCAATCGCCGTCCGCGTCCACCCTGGGGTGGCTGGCTTTCACGGTGGTGCTGTTGGTGTCTGCGGCCTTTGGCCTCAAGCGCTGGCAGGCGGCGCGCCAAGGCTGAAGAAAGGATCGACGATGGATTTGACACGCTCTCGCACGCTTGCCAGCCTGCTGCGCGAATGCCAGCGCAGCACAGCGCTGCTGATGGCGATTGTTGGCGCCCTGGCACACACCAGTGCCCATGCCGTCACTGCGGCTGATGGGCGGTGGCACCCGGGCATTGGTGACCCAACCTTCATGGGTTGGTTCACCGTTGTTGTGTACGGCCTTGCCTGTTGGCTGTGCCTTCAGTGTGCCTTGCGCTTGCGGCCCCAGGTGTTCTGGTGGACAGTGACACTGGCCTTGCTTGCGCTGGGGATCAACAAACAACTCGATTTGCAAACCTGGGTCACCGAGATGGGTCGAGACATGGCTCAGCACGACGGTTGGTACGGTCGGCGCCATGACATCCAGATTGCTTTCATCATCGGAGTCACCGGTGCGGGGGCGGCAGTGGCCTGCCTCCTGGGCTGGGCTCTGCAGGGGTATTGGCGCCGGTACTTGCGCGTGTGGAGTGGCTTGGTGCTATTGCTGACCTTCATTGTGGTCAGAGCCGCTTCGTTTCACCATGTTGACCAATTCTTGATGGCTGACATCGGTGGCTTGCGCATGAACTGGGTGTTCGAGCTTGGCGGCTTGGCCTTGATCGCCTCTGGCGCATGGCGCGCAGGGAAGCGGACAAGAAAAAACCCGCTGGCGTGAACCAGCGGGTTTCTTGGAAATGCATGTGGCTTGTTTGGTGCGGCTGGCAGGATTCGAACCCACGACCCCTTGGTTCGTAGCCAAGTACTCTATCCAACTGAGCTACAGCCGCAAACAAGCATGCCCGGTGGTGCGCAAAAGTCTTTTCAGACCCAGGCTCCTTGAAACACTGGATTCAAGCGCCCTACGAGGCAACTCGAAACCGGCAAATTCCCGGAAAAGTTCTTTGGTGCGGCTGGCAGGATTCGAACCCACGACCCCTTGGTTCGTAGCCAAGTACTCTATCCAACTGAGCTACAGCCGCCAAAGAAGCAAGACTATAGCATGGATTTCATCAGGCCGTCAATCTGCATGTCGCAATTGGCTTGGTTTTTTCTTGGCGGCCACGGGCGCGTCGGCCAGCGCGGCTTGTTGCCAGAAGCGCTGGGCCTCATCAAGGCGCTGCTCATGCTCGGCCAGGCGGGCCAGGGCGATGAAGGCCTGGCGGCGGCGGGGTGCTTGGAGCTGCACATCGGTGGCGGCGGACATCAGCAGGGTGCGGGCTTTGCCCCACAACTGGCGCTCGGCCAGGGCCATGCCGACGGCCAGGCCCAGTGAGGGCGCACGCAGGGCCGCCTGAGTGACTTTGTCAAGCCGTGCCAGCCAGTCGGATTCCAGGCCGTCCATGGCCTCGCACAACGCGAATGAAAGCGCGTCGACGTGTTCAGGCGTTTGTTGTTGGATCTGATCCCACAGCGGCGTCAGCCAGACGCGGGCTTCGGTGGGCTCGCCCAACTGCGCCATGCGCGTGGCCGCACGCGCCACCACGAGAGGGTCGCGGCGCTCGCTGGCATCCAGCAGTTGCCAGACTTGGCGAAGCTGGTCGGCGTCACGGGCGGTTTGCAAGGCCTCGGTGGCCAGGGAGCGCAGCAGGCCTTCGGCTGCACCGGGTGTGAAGCCTTGGTGCTTGGCCAGCATGCGGGCCGTCTTGAGGGCCTCCATGGGCTGGCGCGTGAGGCGCGTGGCGTTGAGCTTGAGGCGCAGCGCCTGGGTGCGACGTGCCACGCCAGCGGGCATGGCGGCCAAGTCCTTCAGGGCGCGTGGCGCGTCGTGGTCGTCAATGGCGCACTCGGCCGCCATCAGGCGAGCGCCTTCTTCGACCACCCTGGGCTTGCGCGTCAACTGGCTGATGTCCAGGGCTTTGCGCAGGTGCTCGTCGCGGCGTTTTCGGTCTTGCAAGCGATGCAAAGAGCCCGCCGACAGCAGGTGAGCCAGGGCCGAGAACTCAGCGTCAGGGGCCAGGTCTGGCGTGTCGGCCTGAATGGCCACGGCGCGCTGTGCCGCCTTGTGGGCCCGCGAGTAGCGGCCGGCCAGGTAGGTGGACAAAGCCTCACGCAGCGCAGCTTGGGCAGAGCGGTCGCGTTGTGAGGTGCGCCAGCGGCGGGCGCGTTCGGGCAGGCCCAGCAGGCTGTCCACACCTCGCACCATCGAGTACACGGCCAAGCAGGTCAAGACCACGGAAAGCACGAAGAGGTTCAGCGAGACATCGGCCCGCCAGCCCAACCAGTAGATGCTGACCAGGCCATCGTTGCTGCCCAAGGCGGTGGCGGCCACCACGGCCACGACAGCCAAAACCAGCAACCAGACAATGGTGCGCATGGGTGGCGGCTTTCAGCGAGTGGCGGCCAGCGTGGTCAGCGCAGCCAAGGTGTCATCGGGGCGGGGTGTTTGCGTTTGGGCGCCCTGGGAAAGCACTTCATTGAGCAGCGCCTCCAGGATCTGCGCCTTGCGCGATTGGCCGTCAAAAAAGCGATGGACCATGCCTTGCGCCGCCTGCAGATCGGACAAGGCTGTGGCCGTCTGGCGGCTGAGCAAAGCCAGGCGCGCATTGAGCAGGCGCAGCTTGAGGTTCTCGCGCAGGAAAAAAGCCTGTTCGGGTGCGATCAGCATGGCTTCTGGGCGGTCAATGCGGGTCACGCGCACCAGGGTGCGGGCCTCCTGCCAGGCCACGGTGCCAGCTTGGCGCCCCCAGCTCACGAGTTTGTCACCCCAGCCTGCTGCCGAGGCTGATGATGCAGCGGCATCGGCCGTGTCTGAATGGCCTGCGGTCTTGCCTTTGCTGGGTGCGCCAACCTTGCTGGTGTTGGGCGAGGTGCCAGCGCCGGGCAGGGCGCGCTCGCTCACCAGGGGCATTTCATCGATCAGCCGGATGGCCTCGTCCAGGCGGATGGCCAGCGTGGACAGATCGGCTGTGCGGGTGGCCTTGATGCGATCCAGGTCTTTGGCGACAGCGCGTCGCACCGTTTCAAGGCGAGGCTGTTGGGCGCGGGCCAGTCGGTCGTCGGCGGTTTGCAGGGAGGCCACCATGGGCTCGGCGCTGCCTGTCATGACCGACTGCTGCACGGCCACACGCAGTGAGGCTTCGATGTCCACCAGCAGGTTTTCATCGCGCGAACGCGACATGGATTTCACCAGGTCTTCCACCTGGGTGCGCTGCAGGGCCACTTCCGCCAGACGCGTTTCCAGCAAGGTGGTATGTGCCGCGGCCTCGCGAGCTTGCTCCTGGGCTTGGCCCGACAGCAAGCGTGCTTCCTGGGCCTGGGTCTGGCTGTCTTGCTGTCGCTTGACGAGCTCGGCCTCCAAGGTGGCCACGCGCTGCTGGGCTGACCAACTGGTCCAGAGCCCCCCAGCGGCCAACACGCCCACGGCCAGCAGGGTCCAGCCTTGCAGAGACGATGGCTTGCCAGCCAAGACCGCTGGCGCAATGGCTGCGGGCGCTGCAGGTGCCTGAGGGGCGGCAGCGTGGGCTTGGTCTGGGGGGGCGCTGGACATGTGGGTGATTGTATCGACGCCCTGCTCTCAGGTTCTTGACAAGCTTTGAGAGGCCTGCGCCACATCGGCGGCTTGTGGCCTGGTGTCAACAACCTTGCCAAAGCCTGCTTCTTGGGCGGTCGCGGCCACCTTGGGGTGCGTGCACAAGGCCACGGCGCCCGAGGGCGGCTTGCCCATGAGGTCGATCAAGTGGGCCACCGCTTGCGAGCTGCTCAGCAGCCAGGCGTGGGCAGCGGGCAGGGCATAAGCCTCTTGGGCCAGGGCCATGTGCGCGGCCTCCCACCGGGGCGCGCGGCGCTCATAGGCCACCACAGTGTGCACGCGGGCACCTGCCTGTGCCCACTGCTTGCTCAACCATTGGCGGCCCTTGGGCTGGCCGTCTTCGCCACCGCCCACGACCACGACCGATTGCTCGGCCCAAGACATGCCTTGCAAAAGGGGCCAGAGGTGTTCGGAATCAAACTGCTCGCTGTCGGCCGAGGGGCTGATGATGTGCTGCGCCAAAAGGCCCTGAGGCTGCAGGGCCTCAAGCGCCGCTTGGGCGGTGCCGGGCCCGGGAGCTGCCAGCAGCGTGTGTTCGGGCCAGTGGCAGCCGGCGGGCGCTTGGCGGGCAAACCATTGCACGGCGTTGGGGCTGACGAACATCA
>JBEANX010000138.1:0-20190 GCA_041165245.1 Pseudomonadota bacterium | reverse complement strand
ATTGTGAGGGTGTCGCTGGCTGATCTACAGTGCTTTATGACAAATCCAGGCACACAGTACGCTTTGTTCGAGAGCGTGGAGCACATCCCTGTCGAACAGACAGCTGCAGACGCTTCCAATCGACGCTTCAGCGACTATGTGGTCTATGTCGACGAAAGCGGCGACCACTCACTGACCAGCATCCACACCGATTACCCCGTGTTTGTGCTGGCTTTGTGTGTGTTCCACAAGCGGCACTACAGTGAGAAAATCAACCCTGCAGTCGAAAAGCTCAAGTTCAACTACTTCGGGCATGACAGCGTGGTCCTCCACGAGCATGAGATACGAAAGCAAAAAGGCGAATTTGCTTTCCTCAGCCACCTGCCGACCCGTCAGGCGTTCATGGCGAGTCTCTCATCCATCATGGATGCCAGCAATTTTGTGCTCATTGCTTGTGTCGTTGACAAGGCTCGGCTGAGCAAAAGTGAAGGTGCCGCCAATCCGTATCACGCTGCATTGGGAATTTGCCTGGAGTCGCTGCGGGGTTTCCTGCTTGAGAAAAAGCAGGAACACCTTTTGACCCACATCGTGGTGGAGTGCCGTGGAAAAAAAGAAGATGCCGAGCTGGAACTGGAGTTCCGGCGCATTTGCGACACCGATCAGCACGGGCAGAGTCGCTGGCCATTCAGCATGGTGTTTGCAGACAAGCGAACCAACTTGGCGGGGCTGCAATTGGCTGACCTGGTGGCTCGCCCTGTGGGCCTGAACCACATTCGCCCCGCCCAACCGAACCAGGCTTTTGAGATGCTCAAACGAAAGTTTTACTGCGAAGGTGGCCGCAGCATGGTCGGAGAAGGCTTCAAGGAGGTTGGATTGCTGGTGTACCCGCCCCAAAAAGCGAAAAGCCCCGATGAACCCACCGAGGCTGTAGCGCCGATCGGGAACCCCCAATCCACTTGACTCACATTTTAGCCATGAGTTTGAAAAACTCAAGCAGCCCGCACGCCCACCTTGATGCGCACCGCCCCCTTGCCCTCTCGCTTGATGGCCAGCATGAGCTCGTCGGCCACACGCACGGCCTCGCGCGGCGAGGTGATGTCAGCGTCAGGCAGCAGGCAAGCGCCGATGCTGCCGCCCACGCGCAGCTTTTCATGCCCTGCCACCCTGATCTGGCCCAAGGCGTGCCGCACCTTATCAGCTACGGCCTGGGCGCCTTCGGCATGGGCCAGGCCACGGGTGAGGATGGCGAACTCGTCGCCACCCAGGCGGGCCACCACGTCGTCGGCCCGCACGGCATCTCGAAGGGCTTGGGCCACCTGCACCAGCACCTCGTCGCCGGCGGCATGGCCGGCCTGGTCATTCACGGCTTTGAAACCGTCCAGATCAACATAGAACACAGCGCACACGCGGTCAGACGCGCGCTGCGTGCCATGCACCCGCTCCAGCGCTTCCATCAAGGCCACGCGGTTGGCCAGGCCGGTGAGCGGGTCGGTCTTGGAGGCCGACTCCCAGGCGGCGGCGCGCTGCTCGGCCTCGCGGTGTTGCGCCAGCAAGCGGCGGTTGAGCAAGGTGCCATAGATCGGCACGCTCAACACCGCCACGCACATGCCCATGGCCAAGCCCGGCATGGACGACCAATAGGGCGAGGCATGAAAGGCCACCGCCATGAACGACGCGGCCATGATGCTGTTGAAGATGGCCATGCCCGGCCCAAAGCGCAGGCCATGCCCCAGCGAGGTGAAGATGGGCACGCCCAGCAGCAAGGCCCCTTGCTCACCCGTGCTGGCAAACACACAGGCAAACATGCCGTGCTCCAACACAGCCGCCACCAAAAGGCGCGCTCGCAAATGCGCCACACCCAGCCTGACCAAGCCCCACCAGACCAGGCTGCCCGTGACATACAGGCCGACCAATGGCAAGGGCTTGTCATAAGGCCCCAGGCTGCCCCACAGGTGCAAGGCTGACATGACAAACATGGCGAGCAAGCCGCCCGCGATGCGCAGCTTGATCTGCGCGACTTCATTGCTGGCTTGCCAGCGCGCGTGAAAACCGCCGCCGGGCGCGGCCGTGTTGCCCAAACCTGCCAACTGCATGAACTGCTTCCTTCCTTCCCTGGTGCTCTGGTTTGCCAGATGCGTGTGCTTGTGTGGTGTTTATAGCGCAGGCGCAAGGACGCTGCACGTGTCGGAGAATCAAACAAGGAGGCACCCCAACAACCATGTACAAAAGCACCCCCACCCACGGCATGTCCCATGCCCTGGCCTTGTTGGCCACTTGGGCAACCTTGGCGCCCGCGTCGCCCTTGAGCGATAAGCCAAAGGGCCTTCACTTTGAGCACCACGACTGGGAGGTGGCGTGCGACAACACCCGCACCTGCCGCGTGGCGGGCTACCAGGCGGGTGATGGTGTGAACGGTGTCTCACTGCTGCTCACCCGCCTAGCTGGTCCAGGGCAGCCCGTGCAGGCCCAACTGGCCTTGGCCGACTACGGCGAAGAGGCCGAGAAAACATCCAGCCAAGCCCTTGCCAGCCAGAGCTTGAGCCTGCGTGTGAACGGCCGCACCTTGGGCCGCTTGCCCTGGCAGGGCGACCTCCAAAAGTTCGGCCTGAGCCCCGCCCAGCTCAAGGCGGTGCTGCTGGCCCTGCCGCGCGCCGAGGCCCGCATCGAGTTTCAGCACGGCAAAACCGTGTGGACTTTGTCAGACCAAGGTGCCGCTGCTGTGCTGCTCAAGATGGACGAAGCCCAGGGCCGCGTGGGCACGCCCGGTGCCCTGGCCAAGCCCGGCTCACGCCCTGAAAGCCAGGTGCTGCCGCCCTTGGCCCCACCCGAGGTGAAGGCCGCCCGCCTGCCCACGCAGCCCAGTGGCGCACCCTTGAGCAGCATCCCCGGCCTGAGCCCCAAGGCCATGGCCGCTTTGCGCCAGGCCCTGATTGGCGAGGCCGGTGACAAACGCGATGTAGACCTGCAGCCACCAGAAGACCAGGCCATTCGGTTCGAGCCCCTGGGCGGCGGCCAATGGCTGGCCAGCAGCCTGTGCTGGCGCGCAGCCTACAACGAGGGCTACTGCATGTGGGTGCTCAAAGAGCGCCCACCCCACCAGCCCCGTTTGGTGACCGAGATGGCCAGCGACCACAGCGGCGGGGTCATCAGCGCCAGCCACAAAGGCCGCGGCCTGGGTGACTGCTGGAGCCGGGAGGAGCGCACCTGGAACGGCCGAGAGTTTGTGCTCACTGAGGAAAGCAGCACCGGCATGTGCAGGTTGATCACGCCGGGTGGGGCTTGGAGTTTGCCGACTTGGGTGAGCAAGGTGGTGGGGCGGTGAGGGTTGGTTTGTCGACGTCAGTCCAACTTGAAAGTCACTCGCATGGGCTCGCTTCCTTCATGCTGGACGTAGCGCACCTGTCCTTGGTAGATGAACGGAGCTGCTTTCCCGCTGGTGAGCTTCCCATCGCGAACGAACAAATGGATGCTCCACCCGTTCTTCTGATGATCGACGAGGCCCCGGCCTTTGCTTGACTCTGGCGACGTCTTGTTTTGACTTTCCCACTGGAAGGTTTGCTCGTCAATCCATCGATCCACATAGCGATGTTCCACCGACTTGCCTTGTTTGTTCAACGTCACCAGCAGTACATGTGCGCGTTGATCTTGCAAGACCACATGCCCCACGTTCCAGCTTCCGACATTGAAGGTCGTGCCCAAAAGCTCCGGGATGTCTTCTCTCATGAAGGATTGCCCCACGGCCAAATCCAATGGACGCAGGATGCCCTTGAAACGCGCCAATGTGCGCATGTCATCGGTGGCCTCCAAGTCGCTGTAGTCGGGGTTGTTGGCTCGCAGCACATAGCCACCAGCAGGTGACTTGAGCACGACCCGCAGCAGGTATTGGTTGTCGCCCGAGTCGTCTTGTCTCTCGATGGCCATGACTGAGCCTGTGATCGAGCCAGCATTGTTCGCAGACAGCCGCTCCAGCAAGAGGTAGTCGCCATCGCGAATGGGGTTCTTGCCGCCATTCATGGAGTTACCGGAGGCCCTGGCAATGAAATGTCGATCCGGATCGAGCTTGCCAAAGCCATCCCCTAACGAGCGGTACTCTTCAGCGTCGGCCCTGCCTGTTTTGAAGTGGCCGCAGGCAATCTTGATGTTGGGGAAATAGGGCAGTGCTGTGCCCTTGGTAGCCGACCGAGCAAACGGGATCACATTGTTGGCTGGGGACGCAGCCTGCCTGTGTTCGTAGGCGGCCAACCTGTAATCGATCAACTCTTGGATGAGCCCAGACCAAGTGCCAATGCGTTCAGATGGGATCTGGGCCAATGAGCAAAAACGGCCTTCCCGCAGTTCGAAGTGCTTGGGTGCCGATGCCGTGTTCTCACCCAGCCAGGCTTTGACGGGGTTTTGTCGCCAGTACCGAACCCACTCCTCACCTTGAGGCTCTGGCGCTGGGGGAAAACTGTCGGGCAGATCAGCCAGTAAGTGCCGCCTGCGCTGCAGCACTCGCCATGAATCATCGGCCAACTGAGGCAATGAAGGCGGGTTCAGCCAGCCACCCAGCGACTGGAATGCTTCAGCCAGGACCATCTTGAAGCTCTTGTTCATGTGGGTGACTTCAAACTCCCTCAGCAGGCCCGGGTGTTGAGCCAGTAAGGAGCCTTCGTCCAAGTTCAATTCGCCCAAGGTGTTGAGCATGTCGAACCAACTGCCGTATTGCCTGCGCACGTCAGACATCGACAAGCCCGCGCGATAGGCCTCTGACATGGTGGGGCGGTGGCCGAGTGATTGCTTCAGTGCTTCGTACTCGTTCTGAAGACCGGGCCGATCCAAAGACTTCAAGAAGTCAAGTAACTGCAAATCGAAGTTGACGAAGCAGCCCTCAGGCAATTTGAGGCGGCTTTGTTCCGCATCATGAGCGAACTGCGCCAATTGCTTGAGGCTGCTGCCGATCTCGCACAGCGCTTGGGGCTTGTGCAAGAAGCTCTGATGGTTGCCAATGAAGTCGAGCACCACGAGCTTGTCTTTGCCTTCGGATTTTCGAAGCCCGCGTCCGAGCTGTTGAAGGAACAAAATCTTGGACTCTGTGGGACGCAGCAGCATTACTGTGTCGATGGATGGCAGGTCCATGCCCTCGTTGAACAGATCCACCGAGAACAAGACTTGCACCTGTCCATGGGTCAGTTGCTCCAGTGCTTCGGCACGACCCAGTGCTGATCCGCCGTACACGGCTTGGGCAGCAATGCCGACTTTGCGAAATTGGTCCGCCATGAACTCGGCATGACGAATGGACACGCAAAATGCCAGGGTGCGCTTTTGCTTGAGCCGTTGCCACTCTTTCAAGGCATGGCGGGCACGGCCCAGAGTGGCCAGTTTGTTCGACAAAGCTTCAGGGTCGAACCGTCCGTTGCGCCAAGGTATTTCCTTGTAGTTCACCGACTCATCGAAGATGCCGTGATAGTGGAAGGGCGTCAGCAACTTGGCTTCGATACCCTGGAACAGCCCACAGGTAAAGACCAAGTTGTCATCGCACAGCGTGAGGATGTCTGACTGGTCTGAGCGATCTGGCGTGGCTGTCAAGCCCAGCATGAACTGAGGCTTGAAGTGAGCCAGCAAGCGTCGGTAGGTGGGCGCTGCAGCGTGATGAAACTCGTCCACCACGATGTAGTCGAAATGATCTTGCGCGAAGCGTTCCAAGTGCGCTTCTTTGCCCAGAGTCTGAATCGACGCACACAAAATGTCGGCATTCATGTCCCGCTGTTGGCTGGCGTAGTAGCCCACCTGTTTGTTGGGGTGAATGCGCAGAAAGGTCGCGGCAGCTTGATCAAGGATTTCTTCGCGATGTGCCACGAACAGGACTTTACGTGCGCCTAACTCGTGCGTGTCAAATGCGGCCAGCCAAGTCTTGCCCAGCCCAGTGGCGAGAACCACCAAACCTCGTCGGTAGTTGTTGGCCCTGGTGTCCGAGAGCGTCTGCAGTGCCTGCTTTTGAATGCTGGTGGGCTCGGGCGGAGGGTCTTGTTCAATGATCCCCGGCTCAGTGGGGCGACGCATGACCAATCGTCGTTTGTCGTAGGCGTCAATCCACTCATGGCTCAAGGCCACGGTGTCTGGGTGTGCGAAAAGTTCTTCAAATCGCTGCCGGGCTTCGAGGAAGCCTGTGTCGCCTGGGTAATCAATGCGGTAATTCCACTCCAGACCTGTCCTCAGGGCTTGTCTGCTGATGTTGCTAGAGCCAATGAAGGCCGTGCCTGTCATGCCTGACTCGGCCTGATGCTTCGCAAAGAGGTAGGCCTTCATGTGAAAGCTGTTTTGACGAGCTTCGTACACGCGCACATCGGCGCCCTGGTCTTTCAGCAGCATCAACATGCGGCAAGCCTGAACATCGGTGACGTCCAAATAGTCACCTGTCAGGACGCGCAGTTTGGCGGGCTTGCGGTCACTGTCAGGATGCAGTTTGATGACGCTTTGTAGGTCCGGCATCAAGAGGGTCAGGCCTGATGCCATGATGAAAGCCACACTGATGTCGATCTCGTGCGCTTGGCTGATTTCATGAGCCAGCTTGGGCAGGAAGGGGTCGCTGCCTCCGGTGATGACTTTGTGCAGTGTTGCAGTTGACTTGCGAAACAGCCCGTTGACCCATTGCTCATCACGATCAGGCCTGCGGTCTTGAGTCAACCAGATCTCGGTCTGAGACACATCAGATTCGAGCTGTATCCAGCGCCGAAGTTGATCCTCATCCGCGTCGGTGAAATGGCGATCACCGTGCGCCCGCTCGCCTTGCCCCCATTTGAAGCTGACGTACATCACTCCGCCCGGCCTGAGGGCCGTCCATAGCCTACGTAATGCGTTCGGTACTTCTTGTGCTCGCAAATGCAGCAAGCTGGCACAGGCCCAAATGCCGTCGTAAGCATGTACCTCCGTCACGTCCAGAAAGGACATCACGCGGACGGTTTGCTCCAAGTGTTGCGATGCCAGGTGAGCCAGCTCGGGTGAGGCATCAAAGGCATCGACGACGCGGCCGCGTTGTTTGAATGACTTTGCATCCCGGCCCGACCCACAACCGGCGTCCAGGATGCGGCCACCAGTGGGCATGCCTTCAAGAAAGCGATCATGAATGGGCCCCATGTCGACGTCGACCGTGGCTTGGAAGAACAACGTTGCGTTGTCGTTGTAGTACTGGATGGTCTTGCTCATCGAACTGCCGAGCACATGACGTGCTTCATCGCTCCCTTGTGAAGCATTCTAGGCAGCCTGCCGAAACAGCTCAAATCAGACGTTCATGTGCCATACCCAAACCGCTGACCGTGCCAGGCCAAGAACTCTGCTTTGGGCCTGAATCTCTCGGGTAAGGCAATGCCCACGCCATCGAATTGAAGCAGGCTCTCAGCCATGAATGCATCTGCAGCCTTGGCCCTCAACCGTGGAGAGACTAGTACCCTGTACTCGGGTGTCACCGTGATCAACCCCAAGTCAAATGCTTTGTCATGCAACGCCGACAAGCACAGCCCGTTCTGCGGGTTCAAACGGTTCTCGGTGTCCTCGCTCCACGGCACGATGTGGCTTGCAATCAAGAGCCGTTCCTCGCTCAAGCCACTGATGCAGCATCGGCTTTGATAGCTGTTCAACACGGCCTTACGAAACCATTGTTGGTTGGTTCGCGCGCTGATGGTTCGGAGGCTGGTGCGCCCTTCGGCGAACTCGGGCGAGTCTTCACAGGGTTCGTTCTGAGGTGGAGTGACCAAGCCCATCAATTGCTCATAGGAGCTTGCTGCTTGCAAGGCCACCGCGTCCCAATGGGTTTGCAGCTCATTCCACACAGTCCGGTCCAATTGCGATGCACCCGGCAAGCCCTTGCGCCCGCTGGCGGTGATTTGCGGATCCAGGCTGGCCAAGTTGGTCAGCTTCATGGCCACCGAACTGTGCGTGCGGCCCATCCGATCAGCCAAGGCCTTGACCTCTGGGTTGCTCTGGTGCATTTGCCCGAATGGGAGTTGGGTATACAGGTGTAGGGCTGCAAGCAGCTCATCACGAGTCCAAGCCTTTCTCATGGCGCAGCCAACCTGCTCGGCAAACAAGCCCCCGTCAACGCCACCCGCTTTTTCTGCTTGCCCGCTTTCGTTTGAACGTCGATGTCCAAGTCCTCAGCCCCCAGTCGCCATGTGGTGTTCGACACATCCACCGTGGCCAGCTTGCGGCAACTGCGGGTGTCATAGAAGTTGAGGCTGTCGTTGCTGCCGCTGTATTCGTGGGTGGCCAGCACGCGGCCTTGGGCGTCGGCATAGACATGCTGGCGCACCCAGATGCCACCGTCGTCAATGGTGCAGGTGGTGCCTGCAGCGCTGTGTGTCACGCGCACTGGCGGCTCCGGGAAGACGTCCACCGGGCCGGCGGTCTTCTCGTTCGTGAAGCGCAGCGCGAGGGTGGCCGTTTGGCCGGCATACGTGGCGGCAGGCTCTTTGCCTTCGGGTTCGATGGGCACGGGCTGGAGCACGCAGGGGGGGGCTGGCTTCTTCGTGGGGTGCCTTGTATGAGCGAGCGAGGGCAAGCACAGGCATGCCAGGGCCACGAGCACGAAGGGTTTGAAACGAGAGCGTGTGGTCATGTCATGGGGCACTCAGGCAGAACTCTTCAAACTCACCCACGACCCAGACCCCTGCGCTTGCGTGAGCACCAGGTCTGGGTAGCACCGCACCATGTCTGACAAGGTGCTGTGCCCATACAGCTTGGGCGTGAAGCTCGGGTTGGTGCGCTTCATGTATTGCCCCAGCGCACCCAGGCCCACTTTGCCCTCGTGTGCGTTGCTGGCCAGCAGGCTCACGGCGTCCAGCAAGGCTTTGGGGCGGCGCTTCTTCACAGCGGTTGTGCAGGGCGGGTTGGGTTTGCCGTCTTCTGGCGATGCTGCACTTGTGGGTGTGTCGGCCACCTCTGGCGCCTGCCACATGAAGAACTGATCACTCGCGTTCTGCAGCGCATCGGGCGTTTTGGCCTCACCCACAATGACCACGGTGGCGCCGCGCTCGCGCAGCTTGCGGCACAGATAAGCAAAGTCCGAGTCGCTGGTGACCAGGCAGAAGGTGTCGGCGCGAGCATCGAACAAGGCCTCCTGGGCATCCAGCGCCAGGGCGATGTCCGAGGTGTTCTTGCCCGAGGCGTATTGGTATTGCAAGCACGGCGTGAAGGCCATGCGCACCAAGGCCTCTTGCCATTTGTGGGCCAGGGTGTGGTGGTTGCCATAGCCCCGGCGCATCACCACCCGCCCGAACTGGGCCACCACCTGCAAGGCGTATTCAAGGATCTCGGGTGAGGTGTTGTCGCAATCGACCAGAACAGCCACGCGGCTGTCGGTGCCTTGATCGGCCATGGTACTTCCCTGTTTGTTGGTGGCTCATTTTGGCAGGGTGCAGGCGTTTGCCGGAACCTGGAGGCTGTCACAACAGGCCAGGCCTGTTGCCCTTCAGCCAAGCCTCCACATGCAACTGCAGCCCCAATGCGCCTTGCAGGCACGCAGTGACCGCAGAGTTGGGCACCAGGTCGCCTGAGTAGTCAGCCAGGTTGCGTTGTTTGCGCAGGGCGTCCAGCACGATCACCTGGGCCTGCGGCAGGCCAACAGTCAGGGTCAACGTCTGAATCGCTGTCTGGTGGTGGCCCGGCTTGCTGGTGAGGGTGCGGTAGCCATTGGCATGCAAGGCCGCCATGGCCAACTGCATGATGGCCTTGTAGGCGGCGTCAAACCGGTTCTCTGCGCTCAGAGCGGTCAGATGCGCATCTTGGATGTTGCGTTGGGCGGCTGCCAGCAACTTGCCTATCTGCACCTTGTCAGGGGCGATGGCGTCAAGGCTCAGCCCCAACAAGTTCTGCAAGGTCACGGTCTTCCCCGATCAGAAATATTTTTGGTTTGGCCAGCACCTGGCGCAAGAAGGCGTCGCTGTTGGCCAAGGCGGCAAACTCTTCAGGTGTGTACACCTTGGGGTTTACCTCGCGGCCCAGTTGGGCCTGGGCGGGGTACAGCAGCGACACGGCTTGCGCAAAGTCCATCACGCCCACGATCATGACATCCACATCACTGCCCGAGGTCTCGCGGCCTTGTGCCACCGAACCAAACACAAAGGCGCATTGGATCTGGCCCACAGCCGGTGCCAGTGCCAGACGCAGCACGTCGGCCAGGCCCGAGGTTTTGCGCAAGATGCTGGCCAGCTCCTGAAAAATGGGGCACTGTGGGTTGGCGCTGTACACCTGCTGGTTGCCGCGCTTGTCTCGGCGAAGCAGGCCCACTTCGGCCAGCCGGGTCAGCTCGCGCGTGACGGTGCCCGCCGGCAAGCCTGTGCGCCGTGCGATCTCGCGGCCGTGAAGTGCTTCGTCAGGGCGCAAGAGCATCAGGCCCAGCACCCGGCGACGGTATTCAGGCAGCAGGACGGAGATGATGGATTGATGCATTTGTGAGGTCAATTGACGCTTATTTTGCATCAATCCGGGATGACTGTCACGCCATCACCTGCATTGGCTCCCGCAACGTGTCGCAGAAGCTCAAATTGAGCGACACGTTCAGCCGACGTGTCGCTAATTCTTTGAAATAGCGACATGACAACGCCTCATGTCGCGGCCCGCAACACGAGCTAGGCCGGAGCCAGGGCAACCCATCATGCCTCTGGCGCGCCTAAACGCCCTACAAGCCGTTGCCACCTACCGGAACGACCCGAACGCGGTGCGACTCACCCCATCACCCGCATCAAAGCCCCCAGCGCCTCGGCATTGCCAACGCAAAGCGACCTGAACCCTTTGCTGATGCGCTCGTCGTGGCTGGCCTGCACCCAGAAGCCATGCGCCGCCTGGGCCGCAAGCCGCGCCAGCTCGAACTGATCGGGCGTGGGCAGGCTCACCTGGTAGGCCCTTTGCGGCAGCTCCACGCCGCGCACGGGGGCGTGGTGCATGGGCAGCATGTCGTAGGCCGGGGCCACTTGGAAATGGCCGCCCACCGGCTCGAACGACAAATTGCCCGCGTGCATGTCGGTGTTCTGGATGAAGCGGCCAAAGTGCCACAGCAGGCCCAGGGTGCGCAGGCTGTGGGCGTCGCCTTTGGCGATCAGGCCCGCCTGTTGCAAGCGCTGGCCGGCCTCTGGCCAAGGGCCGTTGGTGTGGCCCAGCAGGGCATTGCCCAAGGCCTGCCACGAGCACAAGGGCGAGCGGCCGTGGGCGCCGTGGCGGTCAAAGCGGTCCACCTCCAGGAAGGTGCGCCCACCCGCTTGCAAGATGCGTGAGCGGGCCGCGGGCACGCCCAGCTCGCCCAAGGCCTGCAGGGCCAGGTGCTCACACACCAGCAGGTCGGCCCAGCGGCGTGAGCCGGGTGAATCATCCAGCCCTGAAAACTTCACCAGCACGTGCCGTGTCTGCCCGTCAGGCCGCAAGACAGAGGCGGTGAACTTGGGGAACTCGCCTGCAGCGCTGGAGCCCGCCTGGCCCGCTTGCATGGCCTGGCTGGCGCGTTGCAGCCAGGCTTGGGTGCGGTGGGCCTTGGGGGTGGCTTGCGCCTCCGTGTGTGGCTGCAGTCGCTGTGTGGCCCAGCGCTGGTAGGCCGCCTCGCCCACGATGAGGTTGCCTGGTGTGTCGGCGCCCATCAGCGAGAGGGCGTGCAAGGTGTCGTCGTCCGACCAGTCGCGCGGGTCTTCGGGCACTTGCAGCAAGGCGGTGTGGGCGCGGGCAAAGGCGCGGCCCAGGAAGCCCTCGGGGCGCATGTCTTGCAGCATGTAGGGCAAGCCTTCGTGCCAGCCGTCGTGCATGGCGGCGTCCGACGGGTCGAGCGGCCAGGGTGCGAGGTCACCTTCGAACCAGCAGCCGTGGCCATGGGCCAGGTGCAGGCGGCCGACTTGGCGAGGCTCTCCCTCGGTGTTGATCTCAAAGACCGGCAGCGGCGCCCATTGGCCACGCAAGGGCCTGCGTGCCGCATAGGCGCGCCGCCGCGATTGACCCATGGTGATGAGCTGATCACCCGCACTTTGCACGGCCCGCATCAACGTGGGGCGGCTGATGCCCAGGCCATCTGCCACCCGCCCTGCAGGCACACGGGCCACCCCGCCCAATTGCTGGGCTTGCTGGCGCAAGAAGGCAAGGAGGGTGGTGGCATCCATGCATTCAGTGTAACGAATGCCGAAACTTCATGCAGCTTGTGATTTCCAATAAAAATGAATCAAATCAGTGCATTGAAGGTCACTGATTTCAAAAGTTGGCGACAGCATGAAACGAATCATGAAACGCAATTCAGCTTGGCTCTCGCCTCAGCCTTGAGCCACCTTCCCCAGCTTCAAGCCCTCACCCTCGGGCTTGGCCAACAAACGCCTGCGCGTCCGCTCAATGTTGTTCCGCAAGGCATACAGCTCATCCGCATGCGCCAGCGGCACCGCGATCTGGCTGGCCACGCGGTCCAGCTCATCGAGCTCGTTGAGCAGCTCGGTGGGGTTGGCGCTGCCTTCTTCCATGCCGGCCTCGACCTGGCGCAGGCGCGCATACCAGCGGAACACGCGCTGGCGCACGCGGTAGGTGTAAAGCGGCGGCACCACGCGTGAAATGGGCAGCAGCAGCACGATCAAGCCGCCGATGACCAGCCACATGCGCTCCAGCAGGTTGCTGGCCCAGAAGGGCAAAAAGCGGTGCCACGCGGGCGGTGTGCCGTTGATGGCGCGGTCGCCCTCGGGGCTCACAGGCAGCTCGCTGGTGCGGGTGTTGGGAAAGTCTCGCGCACCGTTGAACCAGCCGGCGCCGCCGTGCACCTTTTGCGCGGCCTGGGCAAAGAGCTGTCGCAAGGCGGGGTGGGTGTCGTCCACCGTGAGCAAGGCGGTGGTGGCGGCCAGCAGGCCGATGCTTTCGGGCGGCAGGTCATGGGCCAGGTCGACCATGCCGCGTGGCAAGGTCACCGTTTGCAGATAAGGGAAGCGGCGCGACAAGGCATCGGCTTGGGGCAAATCCGCCAGGGCAATGCCGGAGGTTTGCAGCAGGCGCTGCACCACGGGTGACTCAGGCGCGGTGACCAGCACCAGCACATCGAGCTGTCCGGCTTGCAGGGCTTGGGCGGCTTCCTCAGGCGCAAGGTTGCTGGCGGTGACTGATTCCAGCCCCAGGCCATTGGCTTGCAGCAGGCGCAGCACCAGCTCGGGCACGCCGCTTCCGGCTTGGTCAAGGTTCACGCGCAGGCCTTGCAGCTGGGTGAGCGAGGTCAGGCGGGTGTCAGTGGGTGGGGCGGGCTGGGTGCTGGCTGGGGGCTTTGTGGCGGCCTGGTTCTTGGGCGTTGCAGCGGGCGGGGCCCAGGCGGCGGGCCGGTAGAAGATCCACAGTGGCTCGTAGAACAGCGCGCCCAGGGACATCACGCCGGCGTTGGCGTCGTCACTCATGTCGTCGCTGCCGCCGCGCACAAAGGCCACGTCGGCACGGCCTTCGCGCAGGGCCAGCAGGTTGGCGGCCGGGCCCTCGGTTTGCAGTAGCTTGACCTGGATGCCGTTAGTGGCCAGGGTCTTGGCATAGCGCTGGCCAAACTCGGCATAGGCACTGCCGGCGGGGCCCGTGGCCAGGGTGACGGTGTGCGGGGGCTGCGGGTCGAGCCACCAGTAGGTGCCAGCCAGCAGCGCTGCCACTAGCAGCAGGATGGGGCCGGCGGAGGCCAGCATGTCGCGAATGGACAGCAGGGTCAGGCGCAGCCAAAGCTTGAAAGAGCGGACAAGGGAGGTGGGGTGTTCGGCCATGAGGCCGAAGATAAACGCAATCGGTGGCAGCGCTGCGTGTGGTGGCCCGTGTGAAAGCGCGCTTTCATGGTTGATCTTCAAATTAAAGGATGCTTTAATTTGTCGGGTTCACATGAAAAGAATCTTTCAAACCATGCGCATCACTGGCCGCTACGTTCAATCCACCACCTTGGGTGAAACCGTGCGCGCTTTTGTGCCACACCCCTTGCCACCCAGGCAACCTGATCTGGCGCCTGAACGCCATGCGCTGCTGAACCTGGCTGCTGAGCGCGCCTTGTTGCGCCTGGAGGCCGTGGCAGGCCTGGTGCCTTCAGTGGACTGGTTGTTGTACAGCGCCATACGCCGTGAGGCCTTGCTGACCTCGCAGATCGAAGGCACTCAGGCCACTTTGGTGGACCTGTTTGACGACGAGGCAGGCTTGTTGGTGCACAACCGGGCTGATGTGGACGAGGTCACCAACTACCTGCGAGCGTTCCGTTGGGTGCAGTCTCAACTGAGGGACCCGGCGGGCTTGCCCATCAGCGTGAGGTTGTTGTGCGAGGCACATCGACTGTTGATGGATGGGGTCAGGGGCGCAGGCAAGCAACCGGGTGAACTGCGCCGCTCACAGAATTGGATCGGTGGCACCCGACCTGGCAGGGCCGTGTTTGTGCCGCCACCACCCGAGCTGGTGCCCGAATTGTTGGGCAATCTGGAGCGCTTCATCCATGACCCTCAGCCCGGCTTGCCACCCCTGGTGAAGGTGGCCTTGGTGCATGTGCAGTTCGAAACCATCCACCCTTTTCTGGACGGCAACGGCCGCATTGGCCGCTTGTTGATCGCAGCCTTGGTGGAGCATTGGGGGCTGCTGAATGAGCCGCTGATGTACCTCAGTGGCTTCCTCAAGCAGCATCAGCGGCTTTATTACCAACGGTTGTCCGAGGTGCGAACCGATGGCAATTGGGAGGCCTGGGTGTCGTTCTTTCTGGAGGGGGTGGAAACAGCCGCCCACCAGGCTGAGCAAAGCATCCTGGCGCAGGCCAGCTTGATCCATGCCGACCGGCGCAAACTGCTGGCTGCGCCCAGGGCCAGTGCGGTGGCCTATCGCTTGTTCGAACTTTTGCCCACCATGCCTCGCTTCACCATCGAGGGCGTGAAGCAAGCGCTGGACACCACCTTCCCCACGGCCACAGCAGCGGTGAACCTGCTGGAGGAGCTGGGCATCGTCACCGAGACCACCGGGCAAAAGAAGAACCGAAACTACAGCTACGCGGCTTACATTGGGTTGATGGCGGACTGAAGCCAGGTGCGCAGACGAGCCAGCCCCTCGCTCAGGTCCTCCTTTGATGCTGCATAAGAGATCCGCACATGCGTGCTGGCACTGCAGTGCCCAAAGTCATGCCCCGGCGTGAGCGCCACATGCGCCTCTTGCAGAGCACGCTCGCAAAACTGCATGGCGTCCATGCCGGTGCTGCTCACGTCGATGTACACGTAAAACGCGCCATCAGGCGGCACGGGCACGCTCAAACCCATGTCAGCCAAGCCTTGCAGCACCAGCTCGCGCCGCTCGGCAAACTCGCGCTTGCGGGCCTCGCACACGGCGATGGATTCAGGCGTGAAGCATTGCAGCGCTGCGATCTGCGCGGGGGTGGACGCGCAGATGAAGTAGTTCTGCGCCAGGCGCTCCATGGCGGGTACCAAAGCTTGGGGCACCACGGCCCAGCCCAGGCGCCAGCCGGTCATGCCGATGTATTTGGAAAAGCTGTTGATGACGCAGGCGCCGTCGTCCATCGCGAGGATGGTGGGCGCGGGCGTGCCGTCAAGCTGGGCATCGCTGAGGTTCAGGTAGATCTCGTCGACGATGCGCCAGGCGCCATGGTCGCGTGCCCAGTGGCAGATGTCGGCCAACTCTTGCGGTGGCACCGAGGTGCCCGTGGGGTTCGAGGGCGTGGCGATCATCAAGCCTTGTGTGCGTGCGCTCCAATGGCGCTGCACGGCGGCCAGGTCCAGCTGAAAGCGCGAGGCCGCATCGGTGGGCACCAGGCGCACATCGGCGCCAAAGCCGCTCAGAAACTGGCGGTTGCAGGGGTAGGAAGGGTCACCCACCAGCACCTCGTCACCCGGGTCGACCAGCGCGGCAGTGAGCAGCAACAAAGCCGCTGAGGCGCCGGCCGTGACCACGATGCGCTCAGGCGCGATGTGCACGCCATGCGCGCTTTGGTAAAAGCCGGCAATGGCCTCGCGCAAGGCAGGCAAGCCCAGGGCGCCGGTGTAGGGCATGGCCGTGTGGGGTGCGATGCGTTGCAGCTCAGCGCGCACGGCGGGCGGCGCACCAAAGTCAGGCTCGCCCAGGTTGAGGCGAATGACGCGGTGGCCGGCGGCTTCGAGCGTGGCTGCGCGTTTGCCAAATTCCATGGCCAGGAAGGGGGCGATGGCCTGGGCGCGTTGGGAGATCTTCATGTCTGAGTCCATGCCAAAGAGGGCCTGAGAGTCTGGGGAAGGCCGGTGATAGAGTCACAAGCCTCACGCAAGGATGCCCCCATGAAGCTGTTGATTGTCCACGCCCACAACGAGCCCCAGTCCTTTGTCGCCTCGATGAAGGACATCACCGTCGAGCACTTCGAGAAGCTGGGCTGGGAGGTGCAGGTGTCTGACCTGTACGCCATGGGCTTCAACCCCGTGGCCAGCGCGGCCGATTTTGGCCAGCGCCAGAACCCTGAGTACCTGACCTACGCGCTCGAGCAGCGCCAGGGCTGGAACAGCAAAACCCTCGCCCCCGACATCGTGGCCGAGGTTGAAAAGGTGCAGTGGGCCGACCTGATCATCTTCAGCTTCCCTGTGTACTGGTACAGCATGCCGGCCATCATGAAGGGCTGGGTGGACCGCGTGTTCATCTCAGGTGTTTGCTATGGCGGCACGCGCATTTACGACCGCGGCGGCCTCAAGGGCAAGCGCGCGATGTTGGCCACCTCACTGGGTGGGCAGCCGCACATGTTCGGCCCGGGTGCCGTGCATGGCGAGCTGGAAACCCTGCTCAAGCCCATCCACCAGGGCATGCTGGGCTATGTGGGTTTGACGGTGTTGCCGCCTTACGTGGCTTACCACGTGCCCTACTTGAAGCAGCCTGAGCGCGAGGCCATCATGCAGGGCTACAAAGAGCATCTGGCTCAGTTGGACACCTTGGTGCCACTGCCAATGCCTTCGCTCAATGACTATGACTCCACCATGCACCCGCTGCCCAAGGCGGCAGCGCAGTGATGGTGGCTGGGGTGCGGTAAGCAGGCCTCAGTTGGCCGCGCCGCGCCCCGTTTTGCGCACGCCCATGCCGTGTTGTGGGGCCTGGCGCACGGCCCGGTCCACATCCAGGTAGGTCAGGCCAATGCCGCGCAGGAACTGATCACGCAGTTCAATCACTGAGTCGATGGATTCTTCGGAGGCCTCGATCAAGTAGCCCTCGATGCGCTCGAGCTCTTCGATCTGCTTTTCGCTGAAAGTGGCTTTGGCCCAGGTGGGCAACATGGCGCACGCGCTCAAGCCCCAGGCGCTGGGGTTTTGAAGCACGCCTTGCGCCACCATGGACGCGGTGAGGTCTTCCAGCTGGCTGCTGGAGAGGTCTTCCACCTCGCCACGTTCGATGACCTGAGCGGCCACCACACGGGCTTCCATCACGTCGATCACCACCCGGCACAGCTGCAAGTCGTCAAAGGCGTGCAGGCGGTGTCGCCAATGCCCCTGATACAAGCAAGCCGGTGCGATCGGTTGATCGCTGTCCGAGGAAACGTTGTCAAACCAGTTCATGGCGCCGTCCTCCGGTATCGCGGTTTCAGGAAGGTGCTCTATGCAGCGTCTGTCATTCACTGCACAGCTCACTTGCCCCTATCATGCAGGCGCTTTGGGGGCCGTGGTGGTCAGAATTGGCATGGACAACCCGAATCGGGGTTTTCATGCAACGAGGCCGCTTTTTTGCCCCATGGGGCCCTGGTTCGCGCTTATGCTGGTGGGCTGCCTCCGAGGGCCTCGGCCCACCGCATGGGGTCCAGGCTTCAGTTGATGGCCAGCAGCTCGACCTTGAAGGTCAGGTCGGCATTGGGTGGGATCACGCCACCGGCGCCACGTGCACCATAAGCCGTGGCAGAGGGGCACTTCAGCATGGCCACGCCGCCGACCGCCATGGTCTGCACGCCTTGCGTCCAGCAGGGGATCACGCCAGTGAGCGGGAAGCTGATGGGCTCGCCGCGCTTGTAAGAGCTGTCAAACACCGTGCCATTGGCCAACGTGCCTTCGTAGTGAACCTTCACCGTGCTGGCGGCCGTGGGCTTGGCGCCTTTGCCCACGGTGAGGTGGGTGACTTCCACGCCTGAGGGCAGCTTGTTGACGACTGGTTTGGCGGCGTCGGCAGCCTGGGCTGAAGCGGCCAGGCTGGCCAGGGCGAGTGTTGCGACGCGGATCAGGGTGAGGTGTGACATGGGCTTTCCTGTTGGGAGGGTGTTCAATACAGTGTAGGCCGGGCGCTGTGTGCCCCTAGCCCCAGCCACCTGAGCATCAACCCTCATGACCTCCCCCGTTTGCCCCACCGTTCGCAAAGCTTTGCCGGTGGTGTCACCCGAGCGCTGCACGGGCTGTGGCCGCTGCGTGGCGGCTTGCCCGCCGCAAGTGCTGTGGCTGGCCAATGCGCACCCCAAGGGCTGGGGGCCCAAGCATGCGGTGCTGCATGACGAGCCGGGCTGCACGGGGTGCGCGAAGTGCGCAGTGGTGTGCCCGTTTGAGGCGATTTCGATGCAGCGGGTGGCTGCCCCTGCTGGTCAGCCCTGAGGCCAGCTGAACACGGCGGTGGCGCGGCCTTGGGTGCGCAAGGCGGGTGTGCTCATGGGCAGGATGCCAGCGCGCCCGCCCCTCGGTTGCGGGTTGGGGGGGCTGGCCCCGATGCTAACGCGCCGCGTTTGACATACCCTAGGGAAAGTCTGAGCCTTTGCGGGCACACATTGGTCGACTCAGCCAATGCGAGCGCATGGAGGGCTCCCTACCATCGCCGGATCAATGTTTGTGAGGTTCGACATGCCACTGCCCCGATTCAACGTCCGTTTTCTGCCAGCCGCCATCGCCTTGGCCACCTGCGCCTGCTTGGCCACCCCCACCTGGGCCGCTGGCTTTGAAAAAGGCCCCGTGCCCACTGCCGTAGCGCTGGACACCACCGGCCCTTACGAGCTGGGCTCCTACAAGATCTCGGCCACCGATGCCAAGAGCCGCAATTACGGCGGTGCCACGGTGTACTACCCCACGGGCACCCAGGCCGCCGGCCAGACCTTTGGTGTGGTGGCCCTGATGCCGGGCTTTCTGGCGTTTCAGGCGGTGTACACCAACCTGGTCAAGCAGATCGCCTCGCACGGCTTTGTGGTCATCAACTTGGACAGCGTGGCCCGGGCCGACCAGCCCGATGTGCGCGCGCTGTCCCTGGCCGGTGGGTTGCAGCACGTGGCCGACCTGGCCAAGGCGGGCAGCGTGCCTTATGCCAAGGTGCTTGATGCCTCACGCCGCGCGGTGGTGGGCAATTCCATGGGCGGCGGTGCGGTGCTGAGCGCCACCGTGGCCGACCCCACCCTGAAGGCCGCGGTGGCCTTGCAGCCGTGGCACACGACCAAGGCCTTCGCGGCCGACAAGGTGCCCACCCTGATCGTGGCCTGCGAGAAAGACACCATCGCGCCCAACAATGCCCATTCCGACGTCTTCTACGCCAGCCTGAGCCCCACGCTGCCGCGTGGCGAGGTGGAGATCTCGGGCGCCAGCCACGTCTGCGCGACCTTCCTGGCCACCAAGCCGCAACTCGCCAGCAATGGCAAGGTCACCATCGCGTGGCTCAAGCGCTTTCTGGACGATGACATGCGCTATGACGCGCTGGTCAAAGGCGGCGTGAAAGAGGGTGAGTTCTCGCGCTTTGTGGTTGAAGGCTTCTGAGCCCGAGGCCCAGGAGCATTTCGCATGCCTTGGCCGCCTGCCTCTTCTGCTCACGCCAGGCCCGGTGATGCCACCCCGCTGGCGGCCAGGGCCTTGGTGCGGCGTGCCCGGGTGGAAGACGCCGAGGCCGTGGCAGCCTTGATCCACCTGGCGGGCCCCGAGGTCTACGACTTCGTGTTTGGCCCCAGGCGTGCGCAGGTGCTGGATTTCATCTGCCATGAGTTCCGATCGGGCCGGGGCTATGTGCGCCACCAGAACGTCTGGGTGGCCGAGGTGGCGGGCGAGGTGGTTGCCGCTGCTTGCACCTATGCGGCCAAAGGCGGCACGGCCGCCTTCCTGGGCTGGCTGGCCAATGTGCTGGGCTTTTACGGCAGCTTGCGCGCTTTGCCGGTCTTGCGGCGGGCCTGGCAGGCGAGGGCGGTGGTGAATGGGCCCTTGCCGGGCGGGCTGTATGTCTCAGAGCTGGGCGTGGCTGCGCGTTGCCGTGGGCAAGGGCTGGGCACCCTGCTCATGAAGGCCGTGATCGATGACGCCAGGCAGCGAGGCTTGCGGTCGGTGTCCCTCT
>JBEANX010000137.1:0-3009 GCA_041165245.1 Pseudomonadota bacterium | reverse complement strand
CTGGCGCCCTTTGATGGCCGGGTGGTGGCTCGCTCCGCCCGCGCTTTTGAGGCCGTCAATGCCAGCCAGCCCCTGATCAAGGTGCTGGACACGACCAACCTGGAGCTCGATTTGATCGTGCCATCGGCCTGGTTGAAGTGGTTGGAGGCGGGCTCAGCCTTCTCCTTCAGGGTGGACGAGACCGAGGCCAATTTGGTGGGCAAGGTCACCCGCGTCACGCCCAACATCGACCCTGTCAGCAAAACAGTGCGCGTGATCGGGACGTTTTCTCCCGATGCCACACGCCGCAATGTGAAAGTATGGCCAGGCATGAGTGGCTCCGCATCCTTCCGTCAGGCGGGCCGACCATGACCTTGAGCCAACATGGACGAGATCAACACCCTTGAGCCTTCGGGCAACGAGCAAAGGGCGAGGCACATTGCCACGTCTCCCGCGCTTCGCTTGCTTCAGTACGAAGCAGAAATTCGCAGGCAGCCCACGGCTGAAGCCCTGCTGCACCACCTCGTCCACCAGGTCTCCACACTCGTCCCGTTGAGCCTGGCCACGGTGTGGCAAAGGCATGCTTCAAGCGCTGGGCTGGAGCTCATCAAGGTTTCAGGCATCAGCGAGGTCGACCCCACCTCGCCTTGGGGCGATGCCCTGCGCGCGGCCTTGGCCCATGCCGATGCGTCGGGCCAGTTGAAAGAGCCAGGCAATCTGGACTTGAGCACCCTGGCCGCCGCCCTGGAGCCGGCCATGCAGGCGCCGTTGGAGACCTACCCCTTGCGCCAGCTGTGTTGGCTGCCCATGCCATCGCCTGACGGTGCCGTCAACGCGGGGGTGCTGTGCCTGCGCCAGGAGCCCTTTTTGCCGGGAGAGGCCCACCTGCTGGCCCGCCTGGCTGACACCTACGGCCATGCCTGGCGCGCCTTGCTGCCCACCCCGGCGCGGAGCCTGCTCAAGCCGGCCTGGTTGAACACGCGGCGTGTGGTGTGGAGCCTGGCCATCTTGTTGGGCGTGGCCATGATCCCCGTTCAACAATCGGTGCTGGCCCCTGTGGAGGTGGTGGCCCGCGCGCCCAGCGTGGTGACCGCACCTTTTTCTGGCGTGATCCGAAACATCGGGCCTGGGCCCAGTGCCGCTGTCAAAACAGGCGATGTGCTGGTGCAGTTCGAGGACGTGCAACTGCGCAATGAGGCCGTGCTGGCGCAGCAAAAACTGGCTGTGGCCAAGGCCCGCTTTACGCGTCTGTCAGCTGCGGCTTTTCAGGACGATGCGGCCAAGCACGAGTTGGCCCTGGCCCGTGCCGACCACGACTTGGCCCTGGTCAGCCGCGACTACGCGGTGGACCTGCTCCAGCGCAGCAAGATCACCGCCACCCGCGAGGGCCTGGCCTTGTATGCCGACCGGCGTGACCTCGAAGGCCGCGCTGTTCAGGTGGGCGAAGAGATCTTGCAGATCGCCAGCCCGGGTGATGTCCAGTTCAAGGCGCGCTTGCCCGTTGCCGATCACATCGCGCTGCCGGAGGGTGGCGAGGTCCGTGTCTACCTGGAGCGCGGCCCCCTGGGTGGCTACGCAGGGCGCATGTCGTCCATCAGTTATGTGCCCACACTGGGTTCTGACGGCGTGAGCGCCCACGTGGTGCTGGCCCGCCTGGACGCTGGACAGGCCCTGCCCAGCTTGGGCGCGCGAGGCACCATGCGCTTGTACGGGCCCAAGGTGCCGCTGGCCGTGCAAGTGCTCAGGCGAGCCTGGGCCAATGCCCGCCAGTACATGGCCTGGTGGTGAAGCCATGGGCCCCCCGTCTGACGATGAAGACCTCCTGCCCGCCTTGCGGGAAGACTTGTCCATCGAAGAGACCGCACCGGATGTTTCTGGAGCCACCCAGTGGCGCTTGTTTGACCCGGTTCGCCAGCGCTTTTTCATGCTCTCGCAAGAGGCTGTCACGGTCCTGAGCCTGTGGGGCTGCGGCAGTGCCAAGCGGCTGAGTGCCTTGCTTGCAGAGCAAGGTGTGCCCGATCCGGTGGAAGCCATCCTTGACCTGCGCCAGTTCTTGCTGGACGAGCAATTGGCCACGCCCCTCTCACGTGCAGACCAGGCCTTGGTGGCCTCGCGCTTGCAGGCACGCCAGAGCCAGGGGCTCGTGCAATGGCTGGCGCTGTACCTGGCATGGCGCAAGCCGCTGTTCAGGCCGCAGGCCTTTCTGGTGCGGACCTTGCCTTCGCTGCTGACGATGGTGCAGCCCGTGATGCTGTTGCTATGGGGCTTTTTGACCCTGTTCGGGCTCTACATGGTCTCGCGCCAATGGGACGCCTTCACCCACGACATCCTCGATCTGATCAGCTGGCAAGGCTTGGTGTCATATGCCTTGGCAGCCAGCGTGCTCAAGGTGCTTCACGAGTTGGGGCACGCCTACACGGCGGTGCATGCGGGGGCGCGGGTGTCCAGCATGGGCGTGATGGTCTCCATGGGTGTGCCCATGCTCTACACGGACACCACCGACGTGGCCCGCCTGCCCGATGCGCGTGCCCGCATGCGTGTGGCCATGGCTGGTGTGGCCGCCGAGGTCTGGCTGGCCGGCCTCGCGCTGCTGCTGTGGGCCTTGGTGCCGCAAGGCGCGGTCAGGGGCGTGGCCATGGTGCTGGCCACCAGCAGCCTGGCCACTTCATTGATCATCAACCTCAACCCCTTGTCCAAGTTCGACGGTTATCACGCCTTGTCGGATGCCTTGGGGATGGAGAACCTGCAGGCCAGGTCACAAGCCTTGATGATGTGGTGGTTGCGAAAGGTCTTTCTGGGGTGGCGCGAGCCCCCGCCTGAAGCCGTGCGCCCGCAGCAAGGTCGTGCCATGGTGGCATATGGGGCCCTGTGCTGGCTCTACCGCTTGTCCACTTACTTCGCGATGGCTGGGGCAGCCTGGTTCTTGGGCCAATGGGGGATCGCCACAGCCATCTTGCTGGGGGCCTTCTTCTTGGTGCTCTGGCGGCCTTGGCACCAATGGCGCCGCACCTTGGCCAAGGCGCCAAGCCA
>JBEANX010000136.1:0-3048 GCA_041165245.1 Pseudomonadota bacterium | reverse complement strand
CTTAGGGATTTTTAGGTCTCAAGAGACGTCTTGAGACGTTTGAATGGTGGAGCCGGGGGGAATTGAACCCCCGTCCGCAAGCCATCAACGAGAAGATCTACATGTTTAGCTGTCTGATTTGAGTCTCGTGTCCCTTGTCGCGCAGCAGCACGCTACAAGAAACACCAGCCACTTGGTCTCGACTTGTGCCCAGTGGCCTGACTCAAGTCCAGCCTATGAAAATTACCTCACTGTCTTTGTCTTGCGACTCAGACCCAGCCCATAGGCCGACTGGTGTGAAGCTCACCGGTATTAAGCGGCGAGGGCGAACGTTTGATCGTTTGCAGTTGGTTTTTTCCAGATGGATTTACGAGGTGCCTGGCCCTCGACATGCCCTGTCCCGCATCCGTACCCACGTCGAAACCAGGTCGGCCCCAGGAAAGAAGCCCCATTGTAGGCCTTCCCGCCAAAGTGCGTGTTGGAATGTGCAGCGCGGGCGCCTTGTCTCGTGTTGACGCTCAAAGAAGGCGGGTGATAGGCTTTGGCGATAAACACAGGTACGAGAGGGGCGCGATGGATCGCAGACGATGCCTTGCAGCGGCGGGCGCCTGGGCCTTGTCCTGGCGCTCTGGGGCCTTGCGTGCTGCTGAGCTCCCCCCAGTGGTCTTGGCCACGCCCGGCCCGGGCAGCTCGGTCTCAACCATCCCCGAATTGGCCGTGCGCATCGGGGCCGACCGTGCTGAGGGCTTGGCCCTGCGCTTGAAGTTCACCGGCGGCGGGGGCATTGCCATCCGTGAGATCTTGTCGGGCAATGCGCAGTTTGGTGTGTTTGGCTTGAGCGCTGCCATGAACGAGAACCTCAATGGCCCACGGCTGGTGGGCTTGGCCGCGGTGGAAGATCGCGCGCCGATCAGCCTGCTGGTGCGCGCCGATCTGAAGGGCCGTGTGCAAAAAGTGGCTGATCTGCGTGGGCGGCCCGTGGGTGTCCACAGCCATTCATTGGCCACGGTCACGAATGCGCAGCAATTGCTGATTCTTTTGTTGCGCCAAGAAGGTTTGACGCAAGAGGATGTCCGGATCGTCCCGGCTGGCCAGTCGTATGAGACGCAGGCAGCAGCCTTGCGCAGTGGCCTGGTCGACGCCGTGATCGCAGAAGAGCCCTTTGGCGCCCGCCTGGAACAAGAAGGCATGGCCTTTGCGCTGGTGCGCCTGGGCCTGCCAGAGCGCAAACTCGGCTTTGCGGGTGAGGGCTTTTTGCGAGGCACTTTGATCACCACGCCAACACTGGTGGAGCGCGAGCCGCAACTGGCCGAGCGCATGGTGCGTGTCATCCAACGAACCTTGGCTTGGCGCCGCGCCCATACCGCACCAGAGATGGTCGAAGCGCTTGGGCTCACAGGCTCACAGGCCGATGCCTTCTTGGCCATGCTCAGCCAGCACCCCCAGCAGTTCAGTGCAGACGGGCGTTTTTCTGAGGCCCAGATCGCGCAGACCGAACTCTTCTTCCGGGAAAGCGGCAGTGGCTCGGCGGCTGAGCGGGCGTTCAAGGCCCACTCGATGTTGGTGGATCGCTGGGCGGGCCGTCGGCCGTGACGTGGCGGTCGGGGTTGCCCCTGAGCGTGCGCCTGCGTCTGGTGGGCGTGGTGGTGTTCGTGTTGGTGCTGACGGCCATGGGCGTGCTGCTGCTGGCAGACGTTTCTCTGCAGCGCGAGCGCGCGCGTCAGACAGAAGAGGCGCAGCGCCACGTTCGTTCGCGCATCGCCAAGATGGACGAAGGCTGGCGGCATGCGGCGTTTTCCTTCGCTCAGCAGTTGGAGCTTTGGCAAGCCGGTGATGTGCCTGAGCCCGTGCGTGAAGCCCGTTTGCGCATGGGCTTGGTCAGCGCGCTGGAGCAAAGTGATTTTTCTCACGCGGTGCTTCAGGACGCCTCAGGCCAGGTGCTGCTGCGGTTTGGCACGCGCTCCCAGTCAGAGCCGGAGCCCCCGCTGGGGAATCAACCTCTGGCATGGGCCTGGAGTGCCGCAGACCAGACGGTGTACCGCGTGGTCGACGGTGGGCGCATGAAGTGGGGCGCGCGCGCCGTGCAGTTGCGCGTGTTCGCGCCGATCGAGCCCAGTGTGTTGGCCCGCATGGTGTTCCCGGGCCATGAGTTGGCGCTGTGGCGCGATGGGCGCGAGTTGGTGGCCGTGGGTCGTGTGGGCAGTGCGTCAGGTGCGTCCAGCGCGTCAGGCGCGCACCCCGTGAGCGTGGCCTTGCATTGGGACGAGCTGCCCGGTGCGCCAGAGTTGCAGATCCTGCGGCAGGTCGAGCCTTTGGTGCCGCTGGAGCAGTTGCTGGCCCCCATGGCGGGTGCAGCGGTGCTTTTGTTGATCGGTGGCTGGTTGGTGCTGGGGCGTTGGGTGCGCGAGCAATCGCTGCGGGTGCGTGCGCTGCAGCAGGCCACGGCCAGTTTTGATGCCGATGCACGGCCCCCTCGGGCGGCGGCCGAGATCGACCGCGTGGCCGCGCAAAGCGACGACCTGGGCCACTTGGCGCAAGACCTCGCCGTCATGATGCGCCGCATCGTTGAGGGTGGCGATGCCTTGCGCCAGCTCAACGCCCAACTCGAACAGCGCGTGGCTGAGCGTTCGGGCGAACTGGCTGCGCTCAACGTGGAGCTGGGCCGGCGCGCAGATCAGGCCGAAGCGGCCACGCGGGCCAAGAGTGCCTTTCTGGCCAACATGAGCCATGAGATCCGCACGCCCATGAATGCGATCCTGGGGCTCACGCACCTGCTCACCCGGGACACCCGCGACAGCCTGCAACTGGAGCACCTGGGCAAGGTCGACACCGCAGCGCGCCACTTGTTGCAGGTGATCAACGACATCCTTGACCTCTCCAAGATCGAAGCGGGCAAGGTCGTGCTGGAGCAGGTGGAGTTTGGGTTGGATGAGCTGATGACGCGGGTCTTTGAGATCGTGGGTGGGGCGGCCCGAGACAAGGGCCTGGAGCTGGTCTTGGACACGGATGGCTTGCCCGCTCGCCTGGTGGGCGACCCGACCCGGCTGGGGCAGGTGCTGATCAATCTGC
>JBEANX010000135.1:0-4755 GCA_041165245.1 Pseudomonadota bacterium | reverse complement strand
TGAAGCCACCTGCTGATGCAAAGGCTTTGGGCGATGCAGGAGGTTCAGCAGGGACAACCGGTGCATCGAGTGCAACCAGCCCCGGGGGACCTTCTGGCCAGTCGCAAGCAGATCAACGCTTGGACCTGACCGCCCAGCTTCGCCCCTTCGAGCCGTGGCCCGTCCTGAGTGCCCAAGTCAAAGCACAGAGCTTGAACTTGCAACGCATCTTGCCCACCTTGCCGCGCACAGGTTTGAGCGGCCACGTCGAAGTGGCGCCACGTGATGCCATGCCCGCTGCGCCTGGCACCCAGGTGCAGCCAGCCGGCCGCGTTCAACCGCCCATGCAGCAGGCTTCAGACCTGCTCGTGCAAGTGGACCTGCGCAACAACATGGCAGGCTTGTGGGATGCCGGCTCGGTGCCTGTCTCTGCGGCCAAGGGCAGCGTGACTTTGCCTGCCCAAGCCAATTTGCAAAGCGTGGGGCAGTTGGGTCGTCGCGGCTTGCTTGAGTTGGCGCTTGCGCTGCCTGGGCAGGCTGGCGGCCACCAGCGCGGTGACCTGGCCTTGAGCGGCGCCTGGGATCTGGACCATCACGAGCAGACCCGATTGAATGCTCAACTGAACGGCGTCGGCCTGCGCGCCTTGGACAGCCGATCCCCGCCGCTGCAGTTGCAAGGGCAGGTGGCGGTGAAGGGCCAAGTGGCCCCAAGTGCGGGGGCGCCAAGCCTGCCTGTTTGGTTGATCGATGGCTCGCTCGATGGTCTGGTTCCTCGCACTGCCCAGGGGGTGCTGCCTTCCATGCTTGGGCAAGTGGCCAAGGCCAAGTTCAAGGGCTCAGGGTCTGCGCAGAAATGGCAGATCAGCCAGTTGGACTTGAGCAGTGGGGCTGCACAGGCACAAGCCAGCGGCACATGCCAGCTGCTGCCTGCAGGCAGTGCACAGGCATGGCAAGTTGAAGCCAAAGTGGCCTTGCAGGCGTTTGATCCAGCCCTGTGGATGCCCTGGCCCCGCGCCGCTGGCGACACCTTGCAGCGAACACGGCTGGACGGCAACTTGCAAGCCGAGCTGCGCGGGCCCGCTGACATGGCCGCGTGGTGGCAAAACGTGCAGAACAACTGGCAGGCCTTGGCCTCCCCTGGCAAGGCTGCGCTGGCCCTCGCAACAGACGCACCGGTGGGCGCCGTGCAAGGCACGCTGGCAGGCGAGCTGAAAGACAGCCTGATGTTGGGCGTGCCCTTGAGTGCCCAGTGGCAGCTTCGCACCGAGGGAGGTTGGCAAGCGCGCCTGGACCTTGCTTCTGCCAGCAACACCTTCAAGCTGGACGCCACCTTGCCCCTGCAACCCAATGGCCGTTGGAATGCCGCGCAAGTGCACGCGGCCGCACAGTTGCCCGAACTGCGCGCCTGGCAAGCGTGGGCCAAGCCTTTGGGGTGGAGCGAGTTGGCCGGCACGGTGGTGGGTGAGGCCGACATGCGCTTGGCACCCGGTGGGGCTTGGGGTGGCAAGGGGCAGCTCAAGGCTGAGGGTTTCAAGGCGGTGCAGGCCGCAGGTGCGCTGATGGCCCAGTCGGTTCAAGCCAACTGGCAATTGGTGGGTGGCGATGGCGCTGGTGTTCGTGCCGACCAGACCCTTGCCAGCGTGAGCATGGATGCTCAGATCTCCCAAGCCCGTTGGGGCACCTGGCAGATGCCGCAAGGGCGCTTGCTGGTGCAAGGCCCTCGGGGTGATCACCGCATCAGCTTGCAAGCCGACGCCATCTTGCCGCCACGCAAACAGGCGGGCGGCCAGACGCTGGTGGAGCGCATCAAGCTGGACATGCAAGCCCGCGCCGCACTGAGTGGACAGGGCGATGCCATGGCTTGGGCGGCCAAGGTGCAAACCTTGCAAGTGCGCCCTGAAGCGAAGGAGGCGCAAGCCTGGTTGTCGGTCGAACCCTTTGAGTTGGCCTGGCAGCCTTTGCCCAAAGTGGGCGAACAGACCCCGCACCAGTGGCGCATCAGCCCCACGCGTGCCAGCGTGTTTGGCGCCTGGCTCACTGTTCGGCAAGGGCAATGGCGGCAGGGCCCACAGGGCGCTGACACCTCGGTCGAGATCGCGCTGGAGCCCCTGAAGCTGGCCGAGGTGCTGGCGCGCTGGCAGCCCACCGTGGGCTGGGGCGGCGACTTGCTGGTGGCTGGGCAAGCCAAGTTTCACCAAGGGCCCGATGGCCATTGGCTGGTGGACGCCGGCTTGGCCCGCCAGTCGGGCGACCTCACTTTGCGCGAGCCTGGCATCAACGGCGTGACGGAGCAGACACTGGGCATCCGCTCCGCCAAACTTTCACTGTTGGCGCAAAACGGCGTTTGGCGTTTGAGTGAGCAGGTCGACGCGCGTGTGCTGGGCGTGCTGCAAGGCGAACAGCGCTTGAACACCCTCAGCCCATCAGAGTTGCCGAGGCTGAGCGATGCCCTGAGCGGCCAGTTCAGTTTCAAGCTGGACAACCTGCGCACGGCCAGCGTGTGGGCGCCTGCAGGCTGGCGTCTGGGTGGCAAGGCCGGGGCTGATCTGCAGGTCACCGGCACCTTGGGCGCGCCGGGCATGCTCGGGCGTTTGACCGGGGAGAACCTGGCCATCAGCAACCCCTTGATGGGCGTGCAAGTGAGCCAGGGCGACTTGCTGGTGGTGTTTCGCGACCGCGACATCGTGATCGAGCGCTTCAGCGCACAGGCTGGCGAGGGAGGTGGCCGGATCGATGCAACGGGCCGTGCGGTGGTGTCTCCTGAAGATACCTTGTATGAGCTTCAACTCAAGGCCACCCGCTTCGCCTTGCTCAACCGGGTCGACCGCAAGGCCGTGGTCTCCGGTGACCTCGCCGTGCAGGTGAGCCGCACCCAACTCAAGGCCGACGGCCAGATGCGGGTTGATTCAGGCCTGGTCGACATCAGCCAGGCCGATGCGCCCACCGTGGGCGACGATGTCAACGTGGTCAACCGCCCCGGCGTGATCGATGAAGAAGAGGCCACAGCCCTGGCCCGCAAGTTGGCCATCAACATCGGGCTGGACCTGGGTCAGCAACTGCGGCTCAAAGGGCGCGGCCTGGACACCCGCCTGGGCGGGCAAGTCAAGCTGACCACGCCCAACGGCCGCACCCACGTGCAAGGCACGCTGCAGGCCCTGGACGGCACCTATGCCGCGTACGGCCAGCGCCTTCAGATCGAGCGGGGCACCATTTCCTTCACGGGCTCTTTGGACAACCCGCGCCTGGACATCCAGGCCATGCGCCCGCAATCGCCCACGGCCGCTGCGAGCGACGTGAGGGTGGGTGTGCTCATCACCGGCACCGCGCAAGACCCACGCGTGCGCCTCTACTCTGAGCCCGCCATGTCCGAGACCGAAAAGCTGTCCTGGTTGGTGCTCGGGCGCGCACCGGCTGGCCTGAATGGCGCCGACATTGGCCTCTTGCAGACAGCGGCTTACGCATTGCTCGACGGCGAAGGCCCCTCGGTGCACGACAACCTCATCAAGACCCTGGGCCTGGACGAACTCAGCGTTCGCCAGACCGATGGCGCCGTGCGCGACACCATCGTCGCCGTGGGCAAGCAAGTCTCCAGCAAGTGGTATCTGGGCTATGAGCGCAGCCTCAATGCCACGGCCGGCACCTGGCAAGCCATTTACCGCTTGGCGCAGCGATTCACCGTGCGCTTGCAATCGGGCGACGACAACGCCATTGACCTGATCTGGTCCAAACGCTGGGGTGATTGAAGCCGGCTGCAGTTCAGCCTGGAATCAGCACGCTGGATGAAGGCTTGGCCGGGTCGTGATAGACCCGAACCTTTTGCCCCACCTTGAATTGCTGCTCGAACACCGCTGCATCTTCCCGCGTCGGGAAGCGCTCGGGCATGGCACGCAATCGATCACCCGTGTAGGCCTGGCCGGCCACCACGTAGGTGTAGCGCAAGCGTAGGCGCCAGCTCACCCCAGGCATCTTTGAGCCGAACTCCTGATGCGGGTCGGGTGAATCCACCTCGGCCTCGCATTGGGTGACCAGGCCCTCGACCGAGGGCCACGCAACACTGGCTTGTTTGTCTTGCCATGCACGCCACAAAAAAATGGCCACCAGGGCGAGCACGGCCGCCACGATCCACTTGGTCAAGTCGTCACTCATCGTGTGATTGTGCCTTGTGCCCATAAGTGCATCCATTTGATCATGGGCTGCGTATCAGCATCCACAGGCCGAAACCTTGCCAGACACACACTGGCGACGGCATGTCATTGACTTTCGAACGAAACGTTTCGCAGGCCACTTTCACCCCTTGAGGACTGACATGAAATACACGACCAAGCGCACCCACCAACTGAGCCACATTGCACGCCTGAGCACCATTGCCGGTGCGGCTGCCCTGAGCCTGTTGAGCCTGAGCAGCATCGACGCCATGGCCTCCAGCCACCGAGAGGCGCCGTTCATCACCACCTCGCCCAAGGTGGACGCGTCCGACCTCTACATGTTCATGAGCTACGAAGATGCACGCCTGCCCACGGGTGATTACGTCACGCTGATCGCGAACTACGTGCCTTTGCAAGATGCTTACGGTGGCCCCAACTACTTTGCGATGGACCCCAACGCGCTGTATGAGATCCACATCGACAACAACGGCGACGCCAAGGAAGACATCACCTTCCAGTTCAAGTTCAAGAACACCCTGGTGGGCAAGACCCTGCCCATCGGTGGTCAAGACGTGGCCAGTCCCTTGGTGCAATTTGGCCAACTCACAGGCAGCACTGCAACGGCGAACTC
>JBEANX010000134.1:0-3548 GCA_041165245.1 Pseudomonadota bacterium | reverse complement strand
ACATCAAGAACCCGGGCCCTGTGTTCACCGGCTCGATCGGCGTGCCGATTCCATCGACCGAAGTGCGCATGCGCCGCGACGACGGCACCTGGGCTGACCTCAACGAGCCAGGCGAGTTGTGCGTGCGTGGCCCTCAGGTCATGCAAGGTTACTGGCAGCGCCCTGAAGAGACCGCCAAGGTCATCGACAGCGAAGGCTGGCTGGCCACGGGCGACATCGCCGTGATGGATGACAAGGGCTTCGTCAAGATCGTGGACCGCAAGAAGGACATGATCCTGGTGTCAGGCTTCAATGTGTACCCCAATGAGGTCGAGCAGGTCGTGAACCTGCACCCGGGCGTTGTGGAGTGCGCCGCTGTGGGTGTGCCTGATGCCAAGTCGGGCGAGGCCGTGAAGCTGTATGTGGTTCGCAAGGACGCCACCTTGAGCGAAGAGCAACTCAAGGCCTATTGCCACGAGCAACTGACGGGCTACAAATGCCCCAAGTTCATCGAGTTCCGTGTGGACCTGCCCAAGACCAACGTGGGCAAGATCCTGCGCCGCGAATTGCGCGACGAAAAGAAGGCCGCTTGAGGCCCTCCTGAGGCGTTCTCGCGCACTCGGTGCGCTCAGGTGCCCAGAGACACGCAAAGACCGCTCATGGAGCGGTCTTTTTTGTTGCAGATGGAATATGTGCACATTTAAATGTGGTCACAGGTTGTGGGGTGTTGCATGGGTTTTCATCATGGGTGGCTTGAAAGATTGTCTGTTTTGTGCCGCCGTGGCGCCGAATATGCCCTGAATTTTTCATATTCGCGAGGATGGCGCCATATATTCCCTGTGGTGGTATGTTGAATGACTTTCTTTTCTCTGTGCTGCGTGCTCAAGTAATTTCCCGGCCACTCATTTGAATGCTTTCATTCTTGGGTTGGTGGCAACCCCATGAATGATTTATAGGTCGGCGGTTAAATTAACTCCTGTGCCGAGTCACTCGGCGCTTTACCCAAACCTACCGATCTGGAGCAAATATCATGCGTACATTGCAAACTCAAGAAGTCAAGTCCGTTTCCGGCGCTGGCCTGCTGACCTCGGCTGTGAAGACTGGCGCTCAAGCCGGTGCAGCTCTGGGCAACGGCCTGGTGCAAGCTGGCGTCATCGTCGGCAAGCCCCTGGTGACCGGCGCTGTGAACGTTCTGAAGTTCATCATCTGAATTTGATTTGAGCCCTCGGGCTCAATCACTGATGGATGACATTGACCTGGGATCGAAAGATCCCAGGTCTTTTTTTATTTGAGTTCGCGATGAATGCCAATATGCTTTGGCAAATGAAAAAGGGTGGCTTGCGCCACCCTTGTTTGTTTGAGGTCACCAGCCGTGGCAGGGTTGTTCAGCCCTTTTGACGCTCGCGGTAGATGCTGGGGGACAGCCCTGTCCAGTGCTTGAAGGCGCTGGTGAAGGCGCGCCGGCTCTGGTAGCCCAGGCGCAAGCCGATGGTCTGGATGTCCATGTCGGTTTCAGCCAGCCAGCTCGTGCTCAGGGTCTGCCTGGCGCGGGCGAGCACATCTGAAAAGCTTTGCCCTTCTCGGTTCAGTCGGCGCTGCAAGGTGCGCCCACTCATGGCGAAGGCTCGTGCCACTTCGTCCAGACCCAGTGCAGCTATGGCTGGGTGATGGATCATTTTATCGATCACCTCCTGAGAGAAACTCACGGGGTTATCAAGCTTGTGTGTGAGCGAGTTCAGTAACTCAAAAGCTTGCGCATGTAATCTGGGTACTGAGCCTGGCAAAGCTTCGTCAAGATAAGCTCTGTCAAAGAATATGGCATTTTTGGTCTGGTTGTATCTTGGCTCCACCGGGAAATGATGTGAGTATTCTTGGTGGTAGTCAGGCTTGTCATGCCGAAAATGAATGGCGCGAATCGGTCTGTGGCTTCCAATCAATTCCAGGCCAATTTTCTTGACAGAGGCCATGGCGGCTTCTGTGATGAAACGAAGCGGGGGCGTTTCGCTGCCAAGGAATGGCATTTCCATGCTCACCCAAGCTTCGTCGTCATTTTCTTCGAGTTTGAGGCTCAACCATGGGGCCATCAAATGCGTGGCCCAGTTCGCCATTTGGAACGCGTCGCGCAGGCTGCTGCTGGTGGCCAGGAACGTCTGTGCTGCGGGTATTTGGTCGAAGGACATGGTGTCCCCCAGGACGAGGGGGAAATGGCGGCTCTGGCAGGCTTTGGTGCACCTGTAGAGGGCTTGAAACAAATCCAGTGGTTTGACGCGACTGCGTTGAGCATTTTCCAGGTCGATCTGCACCCCCGCAGATTCGAAAACCGCGAGCGTGTTGATGCCGCATTGGCTGCCGGCTTTGATCCAACTGGTCAAGCAGATCATGGGCAGGCTGGATTTGTGGATGTCTACTGCATTCATGGCGTGGGGCTCCAGGTGACCTTGGGGTGCATCCTTGTTCACGGTGGGGGTGAGAGCCATGGTGGTCTCTGAGTCAATCAAAGGCTGCTGTGCACTTCTTCACAGCCCTTATGCGTATTCTGACGTTCTTGAACGTCAACATGCCTTAGGGGAAGCGACGAGTTGTTGCCCAAGCCCCCTGATCGAGGGGTTCGCGGGGCATGGATCGCGACATGGTGTGGTGCTGAGCGCGTCAGCCAGACACGCTTGGTAACGCTCTCGTGCGCCCTCAAGGGCGCTGGGAACCTTACAAGATCAGTCTTGTGGCTTGAAGGTCGAGAGCATTTGCTCGATGACCTGAGAGTCGGGCTCGCGAGGCTTGGCTCGTCTCTCCCCGCTGGCCGGATACATGGCGGTCTGGCATTCCTGTGTCCACAGGTTCATGCCTTTCCAGGCGTAGTAGTTGTGCGCCAGGATGTCGTCGATGGAGATCTGAAAGCCGTCTTGCACCCAAGCGATGGCCGTGTGGATGGCCATTCCCACCAGCCCAGAGGCGACCAAGTTGGCGGAAATGCGCCCACCGAAGCGATCAAAGTGCATGGCGTTGGCCAGCAGGGTGACCACACGGTTGTAGTTGCTGGGCCTGGCCTCTCCGCTTTGCACGCCCTGGGCTTGGTACTGCCCAGCGTGAACGGCATCCACCAGCATGATCTGGGCGCGCCGAGGGTCTTCCTGAATGAACTGGAAGAAGGCGCTCAATCCTGCTTTGACAATCGCCTCGGGCGACGTGGGTTTGGCCGCCATGTTCATGGCCATGGCCTGCATCAATTGCCGGGCCATGTTGTTGTACACCACGTCAAAGATCTCTTCCGTGTTGCGGAAAGACTCGTAGAAGTAGCGGTCAGACAGGCGTGCATGGGCGCAGATGTCGCGCATCGTGCCGTGCTTGAATCCCCGCGTGCCAAACACCTCGATGGCAGCCTCCAGCAGCTTTTCTTTGCGCAGGCGCTGGCGATCTTCAGGCGTCACGCCTTGGTATCGCCGCTGAAGCGGTGGTTTGGAGTTGCCGGTGGTGAAGGTCATGGGGCGGTGGTGGCGACATCCCTGAGGGCCGTGCGCGACGCTGGCAGCCTGCCCTGGGGCTGTCGGTGGTCGCAGCGCTCAGGTTGAATG
>JBEANX010000133.1:0-4226 GCA_041165245.1 Pseudomonadota bacterium | reverse complement strand
TGACAGCATCGAAAAAGTCAGGAAGGCAGTTCGCAAGGGACTGGAAACCAAGGAGCGCCTAAAACTTAAAGATGACCGCTTCGTACTGCTCTCGCGGAAGCACAATCTCGGCGACCGAGGGCTGGAAAAGCTCTCGTCCTGGTCGTCTCAATATCCCATCCTCGCAGCCGCTTACGAAGCCAAAGAGCGCTTTCACGACATCTATAGTTACAAGACCAAAGATGATGCAATGCGCTCTGCCGAGGAATGGGAGGCATCAATCCCGGATGAGGTTGCTTGGGCGTTCAGGGAGGTCAAAGGTGCGCTCCGTAGCTGGTGGGATGAAATCTTCAACTACTACGACAGACCAATCTCCAATGCCTATACTGAATCCAACAACAACCTGGCAAAAGGGATGAACCGTATGGGTAGAGGCTACAGCTTTGATGTCATCCGGGCTCGTCTGTTGTTTGATGACGAAGCTAGGCGAGATACCCGCACTGTTGTCCGTAAAAAGACCAGGAAGGCGGTTCAACGGCCATCTGTCCAAGACTTCGGCATGGATATGGGACGCATAACTTTCCCGCAAGCCGTTTACAAAGACGTTTTTGAAGAATCGGTCATCGAGTACGGACCCTACATTCCAACATTGGTGAAGAAACTCGAAGCAGGCGATTTCGCCTGACATTCAACATCAGAGGTACTTAACACCTCTCAGCGATTCCACACTAGATTCCGGATACCCATAAAAAAAGCCTCTGGTGCACATTCCACCTGCGCCAGCAGCTATACATTCAATAGCACCCACCTGAAAGCCCGTATGAGCCGCCTCGGCCACACCCGCGACAAAATCTACAAAACCGTGGCCCGCCAGCTGCACGGCCAGGTGCCGTGCTGGGTGTGCGGCCAGCACGTACTGCCCGCCGCCGCCACGCTGGAGCACATCCTTCCCTTAAGCGAAGGCGGCAACAGCCACCAGGACAACCTGGCCATCAGCCACGAGGTGTGCAACGGCCAGCGCCACGCCACCGGGGTCGTACCCGTGTCGGCAGAGCAGCCGGGGCAGGTACAGCGTACAAAAACGTAAAACAGGCACAGAAAACAGGCGCAAAATTTAGCCTTGCCCCAAGAAAGACCCGCATGTCCAACGAACGCCGCCACTTTGTACGCGTTGCCTTTGATGCCCCGGCGTTTCTGGCAACCCCCATGGCCTTGATCGAGGTGGAGGTGGTGGACCTGTCCTTCAAAGGCGCGCTGGTGCGCGTGAGCGAACCCGCCCATCTGCACAAAGGCCTGCAGTGCCAGCTCAGCATCACCCTGGCGGTGATGGAGGTGGGCATCATCATGTCGGTCGAGGTGGCGCACATCGCGGGCGTGGAAATCGGCCTGCTGTGCCGCAGCATCGACCTGGACAGCATGACCCACTTGCGCCGCCTGATCGAGCTGCAGCTGCAAAACCCGGCCCTGCTGGAGCGCGAGTTCAAGGCACTGGTCGCCAACTGAGCGCCCCCCCACACGGTGCGGCACGCACCAAATTAGACATTCCGGCATGGGCCATCGGGTCCATGAATACCCGAATAGGTGCACAAATCTTGTATATCAGTTGGCATAATTTCTGCATGGAGATGTGCCATGACAACTGCCTCCGAGATCAGCACCCGCATCATCGAAGCCGTGATGGCGCAAAAACTCGCCCCCGGCGCCCGCCTGGGCGAACAGCCGCTGGCCATGCTGTTCGACTGCAGCCGCACCATCGTGCGCGAGGCGCTGACCCGGCTGGCTGCACGCGGCATCGTCACCGTCAGCGCGCGCCGGGGCTGGTATGTGATCGAGCCGTCGCAAGACGAAGCCCGCGAGGCCTTTGAAGCCCGCCGGGTGATCGAAACCGGCCTGATCCGCAGCCTGCAAGGCATAGGCAAACCCGCGCTGAAGCGCTTGCGGCAGCATTTAAAGCAGGAAAAAGCCGCCGTCGAAGGCAACGACGTGGGCGCCCGCAGCTTTTTGCTGGGCGACTTCCATGTCTGCCTGGCCGAGTGCCTGGGCAACAGCCTGCTGGCCGACACGCTGCGCGACTTTACCGCCCGCACCACGCTGATCGCCATGCTGTACCAGTCGTCGCACAACGCCGCGCCGTCCTGCGAAGACCAGGTGCAGATCGTCAACGCCCTGGAACAGGGCGACACCGCACTGGCCGAGCAGCTGATGGCCGCCCACATCGGCACCGTGCAGCAGGCACTGCGCCTGCCCGTCAGCAGCGACCCGCTGGCCCAGCTGCGCGACGCGCTGGCCCCGGTGGCGGCCTCGGCCAAGAGCACCCCAGTCTTGCATACAAGATCCCCGCGAAAACCCACACCACCCGACGAACCATCCACTTACCTAGGAGCCTTGCTATGACATTTGCCACACCATTCCGCCGCCGCCACTTCCAAACCGGCCTGGCCGCCATGGCCCTGCTGGCCAGCCTGGGTGCCCACGCCCAGAGCGCGCTGGACGATGTGCTGAAAGCCAAGAAGATCACCATCGCCATCCCCACCGACTTCCCGCCCTACGGCTTTGTCGGCACCGACCTGAAGCCCCAGGGCCTGGACATCGACATGGCCCAGTACATTGCGGCCAAGCTGGGCGTGGCGGTGGAGCTGACGCCGGTGACCAGCGCCAACCGCGTGGCCTACCTGCAGTCCAAAAAGGCCGACCTGGTGATCTCCTCGCTGGGCAAGAACCCCGAGCGCGAAAAAGTGATCGACTTCACCGCCGCCTACTCCCCGTTCTTCCAGGCCGTGTTTGCGCCCAAGACCCTGGCCATCAAGAGCTTTGCCGACCTGGCGGGCAAGTCGGTGGGCGTGACCCGTGGCGCCATTGAAGACCAGGAGCTGACCAAGCTGGCCCCGGCGGGCGCGGACATCAAGCGCTTCGAGGACAACAACGTGACCGTCTCGTCCTTCGTCTCCGGCCAGGTGCAGGTGATTGCCACCGGCGCGTCGGTGGCGGGCAATCTGATGGCCAAGAACCCCCAGCTCAATGCCGAATACAAGCTGCTGCTGAAAGACTCGCCCAACTTCATCGGCGTGGCCAAGGGCGAAGACGCCCTGCGCGCCAAGGTCAACGAGATCATCCTGGCCGGCAAGAAGTCCGGCGACATCGACAAGCTGGCCGTGCGCTGGCTGGGCCGTCCCGCAGGCAACTTGCCCGAATAACCCCCCGCCACCAGGAGGCCGCCCATGCGCATCCAATTTGACTTCATGGCCGTGCTGGCCCAGTGGCCGCTGCTGCTCAAGGGCGTGGGCTGGACGCTGGCGTTGACACTGACCGCCACGCTGATCGGCGCAGGGGTCGGCATTGCCTGCGCCTGGGTGCGCAGCCAGAACAGCCGTGCGCCCTGGTGGCTGCAGGCGCTGGTGGGGACGTATGTGGAGCTGGTCCGCAACACGCCGTTCATCGTGCAGCTGTTCTTCATCTTCTTCGGCCTGCCCGCGCTGGGCTTCAAGCTGACGCCCGAGGTGGCGTCCATCCTGGCGATGGTGGTCAACCTGGGGGCCTACGCCACCGAGATCATCCGCGCCGGTATCGACGCCACGCCCCGGGGCCAGATCGAAGCCGCCGCCAGCCTGGCACTGAACCGGGTGCAGATCTTCACCCGCGTGGTACTGCCGCCGGCGCTGAAGAAGGTCTGGCCCGCGCTGGTCAGCCAGATCGTCATCGTGATGCTGGGCTCGGCCGTGTGCGGGCAAATCTCGACCGAAGAGCTCAGCTACGCCGCCAACCTGATCCAGAGCCGCAATTTCCGCGCGTTCGAGGCCTTCATCATCGGCACCGGCCTCTACCTCACCTTGTCCGTCTCGGTGCGCAAGCTGCTGAACTGGCTGGGCCCCCGCTTCATCTACGGCCGCTAGGAGGCATGCATGGTTGACTTTTCGATCTGGGATATTTTCCGCAACCTGCTGCTGGCCGCGCGCTGGACGGTGGGCCTGTCGCTGATGGCCTTCATTGGCGGCGGGCTGGTGGGCCTGTTGCTGCTGGTGCTGCGGCTGAGCCCGCTGCGCGGGGCCAACGCCCTGGTGGGCGGCTATGTGCAGCTGTTCCAGGGCACGCCGCTGCTGATGCAGCTGTTTCTGGCGTACTTCGGCCTGGCCTTGTTCGGCTGGGACACCTCGGCCTGGTTTGCGGCGTCGCTGGCGCTCACGCTGTACAGCAGCGCCTTCCTGGCCGAAATATGGCACGGCTGCGTGAAGGCCGTGCCCAAAGGCCAG
>JBEANX010000132.1:0-3879 GCA_041165245.1 Pseudomonadota bacterium | reverse complement strand
TGGATCTCGATCACGGCGATCGGGTCCACGCCCGCAAAGGGCTCATCGAGCAAGATGAAGCGCGGCTGCGTGGCCAGCGCCCGAGCGATCTCCACCCGGCGGCGCTCACCGCCTGACAACGCCAGCGCGGGGCTGGTGCGCAAGCGCTCGATGCTCAGGTCTTTCAGGAGGCCGTCGAGGCGCTCTTCAATGACTTTGCTGGAGAGCGACTTGCCGCGCTCATCGACCTGCAACTCCAGCACCGCGCGGATGTTTTCCTCGACATTGAGCTTGCGGAAGATCGATGCCTCTTGCGGCAGGTAGCTCAGGCCCATGCGCGAGCGTTGGTGGATGGGCAAGGTCTCGACCCGCTGTCCGTCGATGTCGATCAGGCCTGCATCGGCCCGCACCAGGCCCACGATCATGTAAAAGCTCGTGGTTTTGCCCGCACCATTGGGGCCCAGCAGGCCCACCACCTCACCAGCACTCACGGCCACGTGCACGTCGTGCACCACGGTGCGTGCGCCGTAGCGCTTTTTCAGGCCCTCAGCGCGCAGGCGGCTGGGTGTCGCAGCGACAGGGGCTTGTGAGGCTGCATCACTCATGGGCGCGCGCCTTGTGTCGCCGCGGGGGGCATGGCTGGGTTCAGGGCTGGGTTGATGGTGGGGGTGATGGCCAATCGGGCAGCGTCAGCAGCCTCAGCCGCACCTGTGCGCTCGGGCTTGTCGGCCTTTTCCTTGCGGGGCGCGATCACGCCCTTCACACGGCCATTGCCTGCCGCCGAGCCCGCACCGCCCATGACTTGAAAGACCTCGGTCTTGTTGTCATACACGATGGTCTGCCCCACGACCTCATCGCTGGCCGTGGCGCCTGTCAAACGGCGCATCACCGCGCGGCCCGTGAAGGTGACCAGGTCGGTTTTGCCGTCGTAGTCGATGCGTTCGGATTCACCCTCGATGTACTCGTCCAGGCCCTCACGGCGCTGCTTGAAATAAGCGCGACCATCCTTGCCACCTGTGGCCACGGCCTTTTGCGAACCATCGGCACCTTGGTGCACTTCGACCAAGGCCGAGCGCAACACGATGGTGCCTTTGGTCATCTCGACATTGCCCTTGAGGATGTTGACGCGTCGGGCGTCGTCCACCCGAGCACTGTCAGAGGCAAAGTTGATGGGCTGCGATCGGTCTGACTTGTCGGCGCAAGCCGGCGTGAGCCACAATGCTGCGGCGGCCACGACCATGGCCTGCACCGGGGCCTTGAAAGAGGCCATCAGGGGGCGGGAAATCATGGGGGTGGCAGCAGCAAAGGAGGGCATGGGGTCGGCATGGAATTTGCATGCATTCTAGCCACGAAGTGCTGCTCAAGGGCGGTTTCCGCTGATTTCCGCAGTGCCCCTGAAGGTTTTCAGCCGCCGCCGCTGAAAACCGGGCGCCGCAACACCACACGCCCTGCGGGGCCAGAAGGAAGACCATGGGATTGCTGGACAGCGTTTTGGGCATGGCCCAACAAGCCTTGAGCGGCCAAAACACCGAGGGTGGCGCCTCACCGGATCTGTTGCAAGCGGCTTTGGGCATGCTCAACAGCGACGCCCCAGGCGGCGGCATCGGCGGCCTGGTGCAAGCCTTCCAAGAAGGCGGTCTGGGCAATGTCGTTCAATCATGGATCGGCACGGGCCAGAACTTGCCCATCTCGGCCGAACAGCTGCAGTCAGTCCTGGGTGGCGAGGGCGGCCCCCTGGCTCAGATCGCCGGCAAGCTGGGCATGAACCCGGCCGATGTGGCGGGGCACCTGTCGCAAATCCTGCCTCAGTTGGTGGACACCGCCACGCCTGATGGCCAATTGCCACAAGGCGGCGGCTTGGGCGCGCTGGCAGGCCTGGCGAGCCAGTTCTTGGGCAGCAAGGCCTGAGCCTGAGCGGGGCGCCTGCGCGCGCATCTGCGCCACCACGGGCCCACCCCAAAAGAAAAACCGCCCTAGGGCGGTTTTTTCATGGCGCAAAGCCAAGCCTCACACCAGGCAGCACGAAGGGCCTCACTTTTTGCGCGCCTGAGCGATCAGAAAATCGGTCGTCGCCAGCGTTTTCTCAGGCGTCCCATTGAGCGCCACCGAGGTGAAAAAGCTGCCATTGATGCCGATCGTGGGCACGCCATCGATCTTGTAGGCCTCTGCCAGCGAGCGGGCCGACTTGGTCTTGTTCTGCATGCCAAACGAGTTGAACATGGCAGTGAACTTGTCCTTGTCGACACCTTGCTTGCCCAGGAACTCGGTGATCGTTTCCAGCGTTTCGAGCTTGAGGTGCTGCTCGTGGATGGCGTTGAACACCTTGGCATGCATGCTGGGGATCAGACCCATGCCTTCCAGCGCGAAGTAAAGCTTCTGGTGGATGCCAAAGGGCACCTCACGGAAGGCCACGGGCACGCGGCGGAAGGCCACATCGGCGGGCAGCTTGGCGGCCCAGGCGGCCAGGTAGGGCTCGAAATGGTTGCAGTGTGGGCAGCCATACCAGAAAAACTCCACCACCTCGATCTTGCCCTCAGCCGCCGACACCGGGGCGCGTTGCGAGAGCTTGACGTAGTTGGTGCCTTCCACCGGGTCAGCAGCGTGCGCCAGCTCCCAGGGGGTCAAGCCAGCGGCCAGGCCCAGGGCGCTCACGGCAGAAGCTTGCTTGGAAAACTCACGGCGGTTCATAAACGGTGTCCTTTCAGGGGAGCTTCGATTCATTTCTGGACGCGAACCAGGGCAGATTCCACGCCCCCGCCCGACAGGGTGACACGGGCTTGCTCAGCCATGTCTTTCTGCGAGAAGGGGCCCAGACGGACCCGGTACATCGTGCGGCCGTTGACCTCGCGCTCGGTGACTCGGCCCTCCAGGCCCATCATCGAAACCTTGGCGCGTTGCTGCTCGGCTTCTTCCGAGTTGCTGTAGGCACCGGCCTGCACGTAGTAACTCAACGAGTCAGGGGCCGGGTTGGTGGACATGGCTTGCCCTGACAAGATGGCAGCCGGATCACGCGCACTGGCAGCCGCCGACGCCGCACTGGCAGCGGAACGTGGGACCTTGGCAGGCTTGGAGGCGGCCGACGCTGCAGGGGCAGGCGCGGAGGGCGCCGTGGCCGTGGTGCTTGCCGCTTCAGGCGACGAGGCAGGCTCGCTCACGACCTCTTCCACCGCAGGCTTGGGCACGGCCTTGGGCTTGGCCGGGTTGTTGCCGTACAGGGGTGAGTTGGGGTCCCAGTTCTTGTTGTGCTCGGCTTCGGCCGCGTCTTGCTCGGCCGTGCGTTGGGGCACCTTGTCCACAAAAGGCAGCGGCACCTTGGTGACGTACAGCGCCACGGCCAGTGCGATGGCCAGGCCGACCAGCAGGCCGACGATCATGCCGAGGAAAAAACCCCCGCGTTGGGATTGCATCTTGAGGTGTCCTTACATCTTCTCGGGTGCGCTCACACCCAGCAGGGCCAGGCCATTGCGCAGCACCTGCGCCGTGGCCGACAGCAATGCCACGCGAGCGCGGCTCAGTTCGACATCATCGACCAGGAATCGTTCCGCAGCGTAGTAGCTGTGGAAGGCACTGGCCAGGTCGCGCAGGTAAAACGCCACATCATGGGGCGCCAGGCCTTGTGCGGCCAGTGTCAGCATGCCGGGGTAGTCGGCCAGCTTGCTCATGAGCGAGAGCTCCGTGGGCGCGGCCAAGAGGCTCAAGTTGGCTTGGCTGAGGGCGCTCAAATCACCCCCGGCCTTCTCGACATACTGGGCGCGCACCGAGTGGATGCGGGCATGGGCGTACTGCACATAGAACACGGGGTTCTCGTCGTTTTGCTTGAGGGCCAGGTCCACGTCGAAAGTGAATTCGGTGTCGGCCTTGCGGCTGATCAGGAAGAAGCGAACGGCGTCTTTGCTGGTC
>JBEANX010000131.1:0-2675 GCA_041165245.1 Pseudomonadota bacterium | reverse complement strand
GCTTCGAAGTGGGCATGAAGCAAAAAGCCACCAAGGGCGAGATCAAGAACGAAGCCAACAACGGCCTGAAGAACGACAAGTACACCATCGCCATGGCCCGTACCAGCGCGCCTCACTCGGCCAGCGCTCAGTTCTTCATCAACGGCACCAAGAATGACTTCCTGAACTTCACGTCTGAATCGGCCAACGGCTGGGGCTACGCTGTGTTCGGCAAGGTCATTTCTGGCACCGAAGTGGTCGACCAAATCGAAAAGGTCCGCACCGGCAACAAGGGCGGCCACGGTGACGTGCCGCTGGAAGATGTCGTGATCACCAAGGCTGTGGCCCTCTGACGTGAACGGGCAGAACCCCTGCCCCGCCGATTCGGCCACACAACAGAACACACCGCCCACGTGGCGGTGTGATCGTTTGAGGGCTCCATCAGGCTGGCGGCACATTGATTTCATCTCTGACCTGCACCTGGACGAGTCGCGCCCTCGCACCATGGCTGCCTGGCAGCGCTACATGGCGCACACACCGGCCGACGCCGTGCTGATCCTGGGCGATCTGTTCGAGATGTGGGTGGGTGATGACATGCGCAGCGAGCCCTTTGAGGCGCAATGCACACAGACCCTTCGTGGAGCCGGCCAGCGCTTGTGGCTGGGCGTGATGGTCGGCAACCGCGACTTCCTGGTCGGCCAGGAATTGCTGGCAGCCTGCCAGGGCCATGCGCTGCCAGACCCGCTGCTGCTGGACGCCTTCGGCCAGCGCCATGTGCTCACCCACGGTGACGCCTGGTGCCTGGGCGACACCGACTACATGGCCTTCAGGCAGATGGTGCGCAACCCGACCTGGCAGCAACAGTTCCTGCAGGCCTCCTTGCCTCAGCGCTTGGCCACGGCACGTGGCATTCGAGCGCAAAGCCAGGCCCGAAAAGACGCCCCCACCATGGAGACCTGGGCCGACGTCGATGCCGGCGTGGCCGCCGCACACCTGACGGACGCTGGCAGCCTCAGCCTGATCCATGGGCACACGCACAAGCCAGCGAGCGAGCCTTTTGGGCTGCCAGGTGCCACGCGGCACGTGCTGTCTGACTGGGACTTGGACGAAGCGCCAGCACGGGCCGAAGTGCTGCGTCTTTCAAACCAAGGCCTGGTCAGGCTGAGCCTTGAACAAGCCTGCGCACCCTTAACCTGAGCCAAAGACACTGAGCCCAGAAACACAAAAGCCGCCATCTTTCGATGTGCGGCTTTTGTTTTGTAGGCCAGGCGTTACCGCCCAGCCACTCAATGAGCCTTGCCTTTATTCAGCCGTGGCAGGCTCAGCTTTTGGCTTGTCGCTCTTGCTGCGGGCCTGGATGTCGAGCTTGACCTCGTCCTCACCCTTGGCATTGGTGACCACGTCCACCGTCAGGCGGCCGCCGTCGACCAAGTCGCCGAACAGCAACTCGTCGGCCAAGGCGCGACGGATGGTGTCCTGGATCAAGCGCTGCATGGGGCGAGCGCCCATGAGCGGGTCGAACCCACGCTTGGCCAAGTGACGGCGCAGGGCATCCGTGAAGGTAACCTCCACCTTCTTCTCGGCCAACTGACCTTCGAGCTGCAGCAGGAACTTGTCGACCACGCGCAAGATGATCTCTTCATCGAGGGCCTTGAAGCCCACGATGGCGTCCAGACGGTTGCGGAACTCAGGCGTGAACATGCGCTTGATGTCGGCCATCTCGTCGCCCAGCTCGCGCGGGTTGGTGAACCCGATGGAGGCCTTCTGCAAGGTCTCGGCGCCAGCGTTGGTCGTCATGATGATCATCACGTTGCGGAAGTCAGCCTTGCGGCCGTTGTTGTCCGTCAAAGTGCCGTGGTCCATGACCTGCAACAGGATGTTGAACACATCGGGGTGGGCCTTTTCGATTTCGTCCAGCAGCAGCACGCAATGCGGCTTCTTGGAGACGGCTTCGGTCAGCAAACCACCTTGGTCAAAGCCCACATAGCCCGGGGGCGCACCAATCAGGCGGCTCACCGCATGGCGCTCCATGTACTCCGACATGTCGAAGCGGATCAGGTCGATGCCCAGGATGTAAGCCAGTTGCTTGGCCACTTCCGTCTTGCCAACGCCCGTGGGGCCGCTGAAAAGGAACGAGCCAATCGGCTTGTCAGGCTTGCCCAGACCGGAGCGAGCCATCTTGATGGCCGAGCCCAGTGCATCGATGGCAGCATCCTGGCCAAACACCACGCTCTTGAGGTCGCGATCCAGCGTTTTGAGCTTGCTGCGGTCGTCGTTGGTGACGCTGTTGGTCGGGATGCGGGCAATCTTGGCCACGATCTCTTCCACCTCAGCACGGGTGATGGTCTTTTTCTGCTTGCTCTTGGGCAGGATGCGTTGTGCAGCACCGGCCTCATCGATCACGTCAATGGCCTTGTCGGGCAAGTGCCGATCATTGATGTACTTGGCCGACAGCTCCGCGGCGGCTTGCAGCGCGCCCAAGGCGTACTTGACGCTGTGGTGCTCTTCAAAGCGAGACTTGAGGCCCTTGAGGATCTCGATGGTTTGCTCGACCGAGGGCTCAACCACTTCGACCTTTTGGAAGCGACGCGACAGGGCCGCATCTTTCTCGAAAATGCCACGGTACTCGGTGAAAGTGGTCGCACCCAAGCACTTGAGCTGGCCCGAGCTGAGCGCGGGCTTGAGCAGGTTGGAGG
>JBEANX010000130.1:0-2963 GCA_041165245.1 Pseudomonadota bacterium | reverse complement strand
CCCACCGCTTTGTGTCGGGCAGCCGTGGCACGCTCAGCCTGTCGACCACCAGCGAGGCCACACCAGCATCGACAGACTGGCGCAATGTGCTCTACAGCGACAGCAACTGCAACGGCCAGCTGGACCCGCAAGAGCCCATCTTGCCCGCGAAAACCGAACTCACGTCCGATCAGATTTTGTGCGTGGTGGTGAAGGTGTTTGTGCCCGCCCATGCGCCCTACAACGCACAGCACCTGCTGCACCTGAGCGCCTCGTTTCAGCATGCCCAGGCCAGTCAACCCATGGACTTAACCCTGACCAGGCAAGACCTCACCGTGGTGGGCCAACCCAACGATGGCGCCTTGCGTTTGAGCAAGAGCGCAGACAAAGCGGTAGCAGGCCCTGGCGACACCCTGATCTACACCATCACCTACAGCAATGCGGGCAGCGAGCCACTGACCCAACTGCGCATTTTCGATGCGCCACCACCGTACACCGTGTTTGCCTCAGCCGCTTGTGCCGTGCTGGCCGAGGGCGTCACAGCCTGCCGCCTTGCTGCCCAGCCTGCCGTCGGTGCGAAAGGCCGCATTGAGTGGGTGATCGAAGGTGGCGTGCGGCCCGGCAGCAGCGGCAGTGTGAGGTTCAGCGTGAAGGTGGATCAAATGTGAACGACGGGCCTCGTGCTTGACGCTCAAGAAACTGCCATGGGCTGCACCCTGCACATTGACCATGCCCGCCCTTCATTTCACCAACACCGCCGCATCCCGATATGCTTCGGGGAAGAAAGCTTTGAGGTGGGCGACCTTCGGAAGGTCGAACGTGGCGATTGAGCTAAGTCGGGTCATGGGCCACCGGACAATATATCTGCAGAAGTGCAGACTTGGCAGCCGATTGGCTGGAAGGTCTGGCGCTGTTCACACCGGTTGCCAGAGTGCCCACGCCTCATGTCGCATTGGCCTTTTGTTGGATGGCCAGGCATCGATCAAGAAGGACGTCGAAGGATTCGACCTCATCAAGGAACAAGCCGTCATCGACCATGTGCTGATAGTCGGCGGCTAACTTGACCAAGGCGTCGTCGTCAGGAACAAGGCACAGACCGCCGGAGACAGCGGCGTGATAGTCGATCAGTTCGCCATCCAATTTTTTCTCTGCGAAGAAGATGGTCTTGTGGTCAGCTACCGCATGAGCCAGTGCCGTATCCGCCACCGCCAAATCGGCAATGCCCGCAGCATCCAATCGAGTCACATCGTGCCAATGGCGGGCGAATCGATCGCCACCTCGAAAGGTTCCCTGCGCACAGAAAACATGAATCGCTGTGGCCTTCTCCCAGAAGGTTCGCTCGGCGCGCATCACCTGCGGCATTGCTTCGGGGAAGGCCACGCCTTGCAGGTGCATGGCCGCATCGCAGAGAACGGGGCGAAGCTCGAATGGCTCGCCAGTTGAGCGTGCGCGGAACTCAAGCATGATCGCCGACGGAACATAACCCGTTCCTGAGGCCATGGGCTGGTAGTTGACGAATACCTTGTCGTCTGCAGCCCGGACCGTGGCGGGCAGGCTCTGCTGTGCAAGATCGTGCGTGAGCTGCGGAACGACATCAGTGACCACCCAGTTGGCCAGGCGTGCGCGGATTTCCTTGCTCCACTTCTTTTCCTGACTCTTGCTGGCTGGAAGCGGCGAATCCGCATCGCCAATCAAGTCGGCAGCGATGGCGCGGATGTCATAAGTGAGATCCACGTCTTCGGAGAAGCGCCGAATGACGCCGTAGGCCTTGGACAGGGATGTGCCGCCTTTGAAAACCAGGTGCGGTGCGTAGGGCGCGGCGAAGAGATGCCGCAGGGCCCAGACCACCCAAATGTCTTTTTCCAACAAGTGCGGTGGGCGCCCGGATGCGTCGGCGGCCTGGGCAAGGGCCTCCAGGCGCTCGTTGGCAGAGAGCTGGAAGAACTCAGCCATGCGGCACCAGCGCGCTGACCTCTTGGGCCATCCACGTAGGCAGGCGCGCGCGCGCCGACGCCACTTCCGTCATCTCGGCTTGTGGCAGTTTGGCGCGCAGCGCTCGCAGCGCTTCGCCGGCTTTCTCTGGCCCCAGCCATGCCAACGCCCGCACCACATCGCCTGCGGTGCGGCCTGGAAAGATCAACTGCCATACCGGCGCATGCCGCAACTCCACGGTCTGGGCGCCCAGCTTCAAGCGACGGTTTGGTCCGGATGTCAGGTAGACGGCGCGCATTGGGACTTGCGTGGTGAGACCCAAGGCGTTGGCGGCGGACGCCCCATGCGACACGATGGTTTCACCACGCTGAGCGGCCAACCCCTCGACCATCTTGGCTGTCGAGGGTGCACGGGAGCCGAAGCGGCTATCGACCGGCAGGACATAGATTCCGCGACCGGCACGCAGCAGGGCGCCGCGCTGCACAAGGCGGGAGAGAACCTGGTCCACAGCAGCCCGGTTTCCCAGGTACAGCAGTTCCTTGGCGACCAAGGGCGAGCCCTCCGGCAATTTGGCGGCGTGCTCAAGAACTTGTTTGGCGAGGGTCTGCATGACGTCGAACTCCTGACTGTCAGAGGTATGGCATTTTTTCTGACACTCTTCAACAAGGCAGTGGTAGAGTGAGATCGGACCTGAAGAAGTGGTGAAAGTTGAGCCACGAGCACGCCGGACAGCCTCATTACATCTCATGGAATCCCACATGTAGTAGGGGGATTTTGGAGGGTGAGGCCGTCAGTCAAAAGGCAGGGTCGTTGTGCGGTGCGGGTTGCAACTAGATTGACATGCATTGATTGAGCAAATGTGACGGTTCCAGCCGGTGGCCAAGTGCCGCCGGCGTGATCAGCACATGAGTGAATGCATTCAGCTGCTGAGCTCAAAACAAAAACGCCTGCATCCTGCAGGCGTTTTTCATGGGCGGCAGGTTGTGGCCTAGTGCATGGAATGACCCGAACCGGCAGCCAGTGCCTCCCGAAAGTGCATGTCTTCCAGCGCG
>JBEANX010000129.1:0-6434 GCA_041165245.1 Pseudomonadota bacterium | reverse complement strand
GGCACGGCGTGCATCAGGTAGCTGGGGAACAGCGCCATGTCACCTGGCTCGGGCTGGGGGCTGATCCACTTCTCGGCGTTGTAGGGGCCTGTGACGATGCCGGCATGGTCGTTCTTGAAGGAGAACTCCGAACCGCCGGGTGATTTCATGAACACCGTGCGCGAGGATGGGTGTGTGGGCGTGAGGTAGATCACCCCAGAGATGAAGCTGTTGGCATGGTTGTGCATGGCCTGTCGGCCACCTTCGTCCAGCACATTGACCCACATCTCCTTGATGGACCACCCCATGTGCTCGCCAAACAGCAAGGCGCCAAACTCGGAAAGCTTGGGTGTGATCAGCGCCGCGGCATGGACCAGCAAGGGGCTGTCGCTGGGCTTGAGCATCTGGGTGTGCGACAAATTGGCCGAGGCATTGTTGTCCTGCAGGGCCATGCCGCTGAAGTGCTGCACCAAGCCATCCACCAAGGTTTGGGGAAGCAGGCCAGCAGAGCGCATGAAGGGCGTGGGAAACAGCCCGGTGACTTCGTCCATCAGTGTCTTTCAGTGAGAGGGCTCAGCCCAGGATCACGGCCACGCGCTGCCAAACCCAGAATGACGCCAGCGAGCCGATGCTATAGAGCGCTGCCTTGCGGGCGAGCGCCACCGAGGGCCAGCGCGAAGCGATGCGCCACACGGCCCATGCTGCAGCCACCGTCATCAACTGACCAATCTCGACGCCCACGTTGAAGGTCAGCAAAGCCACGAGCATGTGGTTCTCAGGCAGGCCGATCTCTTTGAGCGCACCGGCAAAGCCCAGGCCATGCACCAGGCCAAACAGGAAGGCAACCAACGCAGGCCATTGGCGCGACAGCGTCTTTTGTGTGTGCAGGGCCTCCACCGCCACCAGAACGATGGAGAGCGCAATGCAGGCCTCCACAGGTGGCGGGCGCAGCACGAGCCAACCCATGGCGCTGGACGCCAGCGTCAGGCTGTGTGCGGCCGTGAAGGCGGTGATTGTCCAGAGCAAGCGGCGATTGAAGCCCACGAGAAAGAGCAAGCCGATCACAAACAGCAAGTGATCGACACCCGACAGGATGTGTTCCACGCCCAGCAGCACATAGGCCTTGGCGATCTCTCCCAAGCCACGCTTGTCGTCGGCCGAGCCGTAGAGGTGAACCGTGGGCTGCCCACCCGTGAGGGTGTACACGCGGGTTTGGCCGTCGAGCCAGAAGACCTTGACCATCGCCGCTGAGTAAGCCTTGCCCACGCCCTCCATGCCCAAGGTGCCACTGAGGCCTTCCTTGCCGCAATGCAGCACGCTGTTGTCGACCTGACAGCCTTCAGGCCACACCGGCGTCAAGACCTCCTGAGGCGCCCTTTTTTCGCTGGCTGACCATTGCCAGAAGAAATCGCCAGGCGCCATCTCGCGCACCTGCATCTCGGCCATGCTCATCTCATGGGCTTGTGTGCCGCCCACCGTGAAGGCCAAACACAGGGCCAGGCCAAGCTGCACAAGCCAGGCATGCACACCGCGCGTCATTTGGCGGCCTCTTCAATGCGGATCTTGTACTTCTTCTGCAGGGCTCGCACCGCGGCGCTGCGTTGCTCGGCCATGGTGGCGTCCAGCCAGTCTTGGTACACCACGGTTTTGATGGCGTTGAAATCAGCCGCCTTGCCTGGGGTCAACGCCTCCAGGCGGATGGCGTGCCAGCCACTCTTGGTCTGGTACGCGCGCCACTCCTGGGCTGGGGCCAGCGCAAGCGCCTTGGCAAACTCGGGGCCATAGCTTTGATCCAGGTTGGACAAGGGGCGCCCCTTGAACACACGCAAACCTGCGTTGGCTTCGCCGGGGTTGCCGCCATTGAGGGCGGTGACAAAGGCGCGCAGGTTGACCTCGTTGTTCTCGCCGGCCAGCACGGCCTCCTGGAAGTCGTACCGCGGGGGCTCGTCGTACTTCACACGGTGCGCTTCGAACCAGGCCTTCAGTGATTTCTCATCGACCTTGGGTGGCTTGGTGTTGGCGTCGACCACGCTCAAGGCCTTGAAGATCACGCGCTCACGGATGGCCGTGTCGCCCTTGTCCACTTGCAAGGACAGGCCTTCGCGGTAGAGCACTTCGTTGTCAAGCCACACATTGCGCAGCGCCTGCAGCTCGTTGGCGTCGGGCTCACGGCCACGCGCGGCTTTGAAGGTGTCGCGGGCCTCTTTGTCCACCTCAGCGCCCATCACGATGGTGTTGGGGTCATCGGTGCGGCTGACGAGGTAATGATCGATGCCAAACAGCAGCCCCCCCAGCACCACAAAGTGCAGCAAGGGCTCGCGTGCCCAAGCAGGCCAGGACGAGGCTGAAGTGGAAGCCGAAGTGCTCAGGGGCGCGGAGGGAGTCATGGAAGACGACATGATGGAAATTCTCAGTGCTGATCAGTTGGCGGCGTAGTCCACATTGAGTTCCGCTTGCAGTGCGCCGCCCTTTTCAAAGATCAAGGTCATGGGATAGGTGCGAGCCATCAACAAAGGCTGCTTGAGCTTCAACAAACGCAGCTCAATGCCGGCTTCGCCGATCTGCAACTCCTGCCCTTGCTGGATCAACAGGCTCAAGCCCTTGCTGCCTGCTGGGTCTCCCACGATCTCGGCCGCGCCTGCCACGGGGGTTTCAATGCCAATGAGGCGATCGGTGTGCAGGACCTGGTCGATCTTCATGTTGACGACGGCATGGCCCGCGTCCTGGGCGGTGACGCGCGTCCACGGGTGTGTGACACGCAGCGTGGTGGTGGTGAACTCGCAGGCGCGAGCCTTGGGCAGCGCCAGCACAGAGCCCAGGGCCAGACCACTTTGCAGCACCTGGCGACGTGTCAGTTTGACGTTCATCTCGACAACTCCTCAATGCAAAACATCGACTCAGCGACAAGGCCAAAAACAAAAAAGCCCGCCAACAGGCGAGCTTTGTACAGAAGTTCCATGACAAAAGACCCCACGCGAAACTGCGCATGGGGTCTTTTTCAGGACGCAGCACGAGTGCCGCGTACCTGCTCTTACTTCACACCAGCGACCACGGTGGAGCCAGTGACTTCCACGTAGATGGGGTTGCTGTAGAACCACAGGTCAGACCAGGCAGCGATGTCATATGCCACCATCTTCTGGCCACCCACGGTGGGCAAGTGGTCAGGGCAGCCGTCGAACTGGCTGTTGGCCGAGCGAACCGCCGTACAGGCGATGCGCAGCTTCGTGGTGTCGCCAGCGTTCGTGTACAGGTCAGCCAATGGGTTGCCGTTGGCATCGGTTTCGAACGGCACGGCAGCGGGCAGGTTGGTGCCGCGCAGACGCACGTATTGCGAAGCCTGAACCGCTGGGATCCGGAAGGTCATCTTCAGGAAGGGCGTGCCATCCACGGTGGAGTTGAAGGCTGTCCAGGTGGCTGTGCCAGCCGAGCTGAAGGACTTGATCAGAGCCGCCGTGGTGTTCTTGGCAGCAGCAGGCACCACCGACAGGTCAGCCGTCGTGCCGTCCGCACGCAGCCAGTTGGTGTTGCGTGGCCACTCGCCCGAGTAGTCAGCCGAACCAGGTGCCTTGTAGCCAGAGACCATGCCTCGGATCACGTCGATGTGGTCCAGAACAGGCATGTTCAAGGGCTGCGAGATGCCCACTTGGGCCAGCGAAGGGTTGTTGAAGGTGTAAGGCGAGTTGTTGGCGCCAGCGGGGTCACGAACCACGATCGAGACCACGATGTCGGAGCCGGGGCGAACCACCAGCTTCTCACCCATGGTCGAGCAACCAGAGGCGGTGATGTCGGTGTTCTTGGTCGCGGCGTTCACGGCCAGGGCTTCCACTTGGGCATTGGTGCGAGCACCCAAGCCGGGGGTGGAAGAGCAAGCCACGAAAGCCAGGCGGTCGATGATCTGACCCGACGACGCCCAGTTGTTGCCCGTGCGCAGACCGTCAACCACAGCTTGAGGGCGGATCTTGTCTGCGCCGTTGCGCACCATCGTGTAGTTGCGCTGGTATTCGCCGGGGTAGAAGTCTTGGGTCGAGCGGCGGTCATCGGGGCCGAACTGGCCGCGGTTGTGCCAGTCAGAGCTGGCGAAGAACCACCAGTTGCGGCCCTCACCCAACAAGGCATCCCACACGCCACCGACCTGTGAGCCGTACACGCCCGTGCCGCCGTAGGTCGTGCCGCCGACGGAGTCAACGTTCACCAAAGTGCCGTTGTCACTGAAGTTGCCAGCAGCAAAGTTGTTGCGCTTGACTTGGTATTCACCACGGTTGGCCGAAGCACCGTGGCCAGGTTGCGTTTCAAAGCCGAAGGCGATGTTGGGCGCGGTGTTGTTGAAGTTACGCAGATGCTCGACGTTGAAGCCGTTAGAGCCAGCGGTGTTGAAGGGGCCGGCGCGCTCCAAGTGGGCGGGCACGTAGTAGCTGGCCGTGCCGTGGAAGGCGGCCATCCACTTCAAGGCTTCCAGGGTCTTGTTGTGACCAGCCACGCCGTTGTTGTTGGTCAACTTTTGCGCGGTGGCGTTCCAGTTGGCATCAGAGGCATTGGCGCTACCGGGGACCGAGCAGTTCCATTGGTTGGCGGCACCACGGCTGTTGTCGGTGTCACCACGGTCGAAGCAGTAGCTCCATTGGGCCAGTGCATTGGCATTGCCCAGTGCGGTGTAGCCAGGGCTGTTGGGCAACACGGCGTTGTCCAGTGCTGCGGGCATCTGGCCGGTGATCACCGACATCGAGGTGTGCTCGTGACCAGACACCACGGATTCCATGCCCATGAACAAGGGCACTTCCTTCTGGGCGCTGAGGTACTCCATGACGGGGTACTGGAATTCCTGGATGGACTGCCAGCGCCACATGTTCTGGCCTGAACCAGAGCCACTGGCCGAGCCCTTGATGGCCGCATTGCCAATGCTTTGAGCCCAGGTCGTCGAGGGGCCAGCGTATTGGGTGGGCGTGGCGCCGGCGGCTGCCGTGTTGAAGGGCGTGTTGCCCGTCAGGTGAGGGTAGGCAGGCGTGGCCAGAGATGCATCTTCCGTCAGCGTGCAGTTGCGGTTGCCGGTGCCACCGTGACCCGCTTGAACGAACCAGTCCAGCCCCCATTCGCCAGAGGCCTTGCCGGTGACCTTCTTGACCAGCTTCTGCATCGAGATCGAACCGTCCGAGCAGGTGGTGTGGTTGTGGAAGTCACCAGCGACGTAATTGCCAGACACCTTGGCGGTGGCGGCAGAAGCGGTGGGTGAAGCGACCAAGGTCGTGGCGCCGGTGACGGCGACCACGGCCATGGCGATCGCGTTCTTGCTGAATCGGAATTCCATGTTGACTGCTCCAATGTAGGAATGGAAATGAGGCGAACGGGGCGTTTGCCTTCGAGGGCAAACAAGGCGGCGCAGGCCCTGTTTCACCCCATGACGCTGGGCAGGTTAAGTGCCGAAGATGACCTCAGCGTGACTCACGACGTGGGCACATGGTCCGATTTGCCCACCGACGGCCACTCGTGGCCAAAGAACCATCGCTTGCGAGGGCAGCTCGCAAGCTCAGGGGTGCAAACGGCCTAGCGGGCACTGGGCCGGCGTCACACGTTTGTCGCTGTGCCTGCCTAGACTGGGCCAGTCAAACCTCGTCTTTTTGCCAGTTCTTCCGGGCAGAAAGCAACCACATTCTTAGGAGTTTCGAATGAAGCTGTTCCCCGCAATCTCCGCCCTGCTTGCCCTGGCAGCCGCTCCCGCCATCGCTTCTGCTTCGGTCTTTTTGGACTTCGAGCAGAACTGGGATTACGAAAACCCCGCCATCGACAACACCTACGCAGCACAGGGTGTGGCATTCACCAATGTGTCGGGCCTGTCCAACGACAGCAGCTTCACCTACTACACCAACGCGCCTTCGCCAGTGGGCATCGCCCTGGCATCGCTGGACGGCCCGGCTTACATCAACGTGGCCGCTGGCGTCGACAGCAGCATTGAGTTTTTCTACACCTCGTCCGCCGCCGTGACCGGCGCCATCAAGGCCTACAGCGACCTCAACGGCACCGGCACCCTGCTGGGCACCTTCAACTTCGCCGCCAACGACCTCAACACGTTCACGGACACCGACGGCACCGTGTACCCCGTGCTCGACACCTGGACCAAGGGCACCTTCAACTTCGGTGGTGTGGCCAAGTCTTTCGACCTGAGCGCCACCGCCGGCGTGGCTGGCTTCGACAACCTGACCATCAGCGCCGTGCCGGAGCCCGAGTCCTACGCCTTGGGCCTGGTGGGCCTGGGCTTGGTGGGCGCCATCGCTCGCCGCCGCCAGCAAGCCTGATCACGCTGCGCGGTCTCGAAAGCCACCTTCGGGTGGCTTTTTTTGCCCGTCTGATGGCCCCGGCTTCATCCAATGGCCCCATGCCCGTATGAGATCACCCGAAGGCTGTCCTGAAAAACCAGAGCACGCGCCTTGTGACACAAAAATGCGCCGAACGGCTCATCCATC
>JBEANX010000128.1:0-3915 GCA_041165245.1 Pseudomonadota bacterium | reverse complement strand
GCATGTCAAAGTCAGTGGGCAGGCTGATGTTGACGCGATCGGGGTCCACCCACACGCTGCTGGACGACTCGATGACCTCCTGGATGGCCTTGAGGCTGGTCCACAAGCCCGCATAGCGACTCATGGCAAAGGCATGCAGGCCCAAGTCCAGCACCTCCTGCACGCTGGCCGGGAAGAACACCGGCATGCCGCAAGCCTTGAAGACATGGTCGCTCTGATGCGCCACCGAGGAGCTCTTGGCCACGTGGTCGTCGCCGGCCACGGCCACCACGCCACCATGCTTGGCCGTGCCCGCCATGTTGGCGTGCTTGAAGACATCCACGCTTCGGTCCACACCCGGGCCCTTGCCGTACCACAGGCCAAACACGCCGTCGTACCTGCGGTGGTCGGGGTAAAGATCCAACTGCTGCGAGCCCCACACGCTGGTGGCCGCCAGCTCTTCGTTCACGCCGGGCTGAAAGACGATGTGGTGCTGCTGCAGGTGGCTTTGGGCCTTCCACAAGGCCTGGTCATAACCACCCAGGGGCGACCCCCGGTAACCACTGATGAAGCCTGCCGTGTTCAGGCCAGCGGCCACATCCCTGGTGCGCTGCAACATGGGCAGCCTGACCAGCGCCTGCACGCCGCTCATGAAGGCGCGGCCGTGGCCCAGCGCGTACTTGTCGTCCAGGCTGAGTTGCGCCAAGGCTTGGCGCACGGCATCGGGCAATGGAGCGTTCATCACGACCTCCTTGCGGCACCAGCCATGAAAGGCTCATGGCCCTCACCGCGACTTCAGTGTAGGCAGCTTGAACCGGGCGTGCGCGTGCGTGCAGGGTAATACCGGGACCTTCTCGCGGCAATTTGTCGCACCATCACCTTGGGGTGCAGGTTCATACTGAACTCAGAGGTCAAGACCATGCCCGTCATCGAGTCACAGATCAACCCACGCAGCGAAGCCTTCGTGGCCCGAGCCCAGGCCATGCAGGCCCTGCTCGTTGACCTCGACACGCAACTGCAGCGTGTGGCCCTAGGCGGTGGCGATGCTGCACGGCACAAACACCTGGCACGCGGCAAGCTCTTGCCCCGCGATCGCATCGATGCCCTGCTCGACCCAGGCACACCCTTTCTGGAAGTCGCGCCCCTGGCCGCCTTGAATTGCTATGACAACGCGGCGCCAGCCGCTGGCTTGATCTGCGGCATTGGCCGCATCCACGGCATCGAGTGCATGGTGGTGTGCAACGACGCCACCGTCAAAGGCGGCACCTACTTCCCGCTCACGGTCAAGAAGCACCTGCGTGCGCAAGAGATCGCGCAGCAGAACCACTTGCCATGCGTGTACCTGGTCGATTCAGGTGGCGCCTTCCTGCCCCTGCAAGACGAGGTCTTCCCAGACCGCGATCACTTTGGCCGCATCTTCTACAACCAGGCGCAAATGAGCGCGATGGGCATTGCGCAGATCGCCGTGGTCATGGGCTCGTGCACAGCGGGCGGCGCTTACGTGCCCGCCATGAGCGACGAGGCCATCATCGTGCGTGAGCAAGGCACCATCTTCCTGGGCGGCCCCCCGCTGGTCAAAGCGGCCACGGGCGAAGAGGTCAGCGCCGAAGAGCTGGGCGGTGGCGATGTGCACACGCGCCTGTCTGGCGTGGCCGACCACCTGGCCGACCACGACGAGCACGCCCTGGCCATGGCCCGACAAGCCGTGCTGCGGCTGAACCGACGCCCAAGGCCCGCCCCCGCTCACACCGCGCTGCCACCTCGCCTGGCGGCCGACGAACTCAACGGCCTCATGCCTTTGAACAGCCGAGAAACCGTGGACGTTCGTGAAGTCATTGCCCGCCTGGTGGACGACTCGGCCTTCGATGAATTCAAAGCCCGCTTCGGCAGCACCCTGGTCTGCGGCTTTGCGCGCATCGAAGGCATGGACGTGGGCATCGTGGCCAACAACGGCATCCTCTTTGCCGACAGCGCCCACAAGGGGGCGCACTTCATCGAGCTGTGCTGCCAGCGCGGCACGCCCCTGGTCTTTCTGCAGAACATCACGGGCTTCATGGTGGGGCGAAAGGCCGAGAACGAGGGCATTGCCAAGGCCGGGGCCAAGCTGGTCATGGCGGTGTCTTGCGCGGCGGTCCCCAAGTTCACCGTGGTGATCGGCGGCTCTTTTGGCGCCGGCAACTACGGCATGTGTGGCCGCGCCTTCAACCCACGCATGCTGTGGATGTGGCCCAACGCCCGCATCAGCGTGATGGGGGGCGAGCAAGCCGCCAGCGTGCTGGCCACCGTCAGGCGTGACGCCATGCAGGCGCAAGGTCAGGCCTTGTCTGCCTTGGATGAAGAGGCCTTCAAGGCGCCCATCCGCGATCAATACGAAGCCCAGGGCCACCCTTATCACGCCACCGCCCGCTTGTGGGACGACGGCATCATCCGGCCCGCTGACACCCGCCGTGTGCTGGCCTTGGGCCTGAGCATGGCCGCCAATGCGCCTGCGGTGGCCACGCGCTTTGGCGTCTTCAGGATGTGAGGCCAGGCATGAGCAACACCTCCCACGCCCCGATCGAACTCATCCCCCAAGGGCCGCGCTGCACGGTATGGCTGAACCGCCCCGAACGCCACAACGCCTTTGATGCCGAGGTGATCTCGGCGCTGATCGAAGCCTTCGAAGGCCTGGCCCAACAGCCTGATCTTCGGGTGGTGGTGCTGGCTGCGCGAGGCGGCTCTTTCTGTGCGGGGGCCGACCTGCGCTGGATGCGCGCCATGGCCGACGCCAGCGAGGCCGACAACCTGCGCGACGCCCAGCAGCTGGCGCACCTGCTCTGGGCGGTGCATCACTGCCCCGTGCCCGTGCTGGCCCAGGTCAATGGCGATTGCATGGGCGGTGGCGTGGGTCTGGTGGCCGCGTGCGACATCGCCCTGAGCAGCAGCCATGCGCACTTTGCCTTGAGTGAGGTCAGGCTGGGCCTGATCCCGGCCACCATCAGCCCTTACCTGATCCAGGCCATGGGCGCGCGCCATGCCACGCGCCATGCATTGACCGCCGAGCGCTTCAACGCCGACACCGCCTTGAACACCGGCCTGATCGATGAGGTCCTGCCCCCCCTGGACCTCGCACCCCGGGTGGACGAATTGGCCCGAATGATCAGCAGCCACAGCCCCCAGGCCATTCGCCAGTGCAAGCGCCTGATGCGCGACATGGCCCAGGCGCCCTTGAACCCCGCCACCCGTGAGGACACGGCCCAACGCATCGCCCACATCCGCGCCAGCGACGAGGGCCGCGCCGGGGTGGCGGCCTTTCTGCAAAGGCAAGTGCTGCCGTGGGCGCTGCCCGAGCCCGACCACTGAAGCGGCACCACCACGCTTTGCACCCCGCCTTTCACACCATCAGGCACCCAAAGCCGAGGCCCCCATGCTGAGCAAACTGCTGATCGCCAACCGAGGGGAAATCGCCTGCCGCATCGCGGCCACAGCCCGACGCCTGGGCGTGCGCACCGTGGCGGTCTACTCAGACGCCGATGCCCACTCGGCCCATGTCGAGGCCTGTGATGAAGCGGTGTACCTTGGCCCCAGCCCAGCACGCGACAGCTACCTCAGGGCCGACCTCATCCTGGCGGCGGCCCAGGGCACCGGTGCCGTGGCCATCCACCCCGGCTATGGCTTTCTGAGCGAGAACGCCAGCTTTGCCCTGGCCTGTGCGCATGCAGGCATCACCTTTGTGGGCCCACCTGCTTCGGCCATCGAAGCCATGGGCGACAAAGCTGCCGCCAAACGCCTGATGGCGCAAAGCGGTGTGCCCCTGGTGCCCGGCCACCACGGGCCTGATCAATCGGTGGAGGCTTTGCAGGCCCATGCCGATGGCATCGGCTACCCCGTGTTGATCAAGGCTTGCGCAGGCGGCGGCGGCAAGGGCATGCGCATCGTGCAGCAAGCCTGCGACTT
>JBEANX010000127.1:0-5176 GCA_041165245.1 Pseudomonadota bacterium | reverse complement strand
TTGCGCAAGACCTGGCCCAGGCCATCACGCGAGCGGGTGTATTGCAGGGCTCGCCCGTCAGCGCGGCTCTCGTGGCCCCGGTACACCACGGCCTGCAGCAGACGGCCGCACACCCAGCCCAGCCAACCGATGCTGGCCAACAAGGCACCCAAGGCCCAAGCAGGCGGCCGAACGCGGCCCTGGGCATCAGGCGCCATGAAGTGCAAACCCAGGATGTGGAGCCAACTCAAGCCCCAGACCATGGCCAGCAAGTTCATGTGGCGCTCACCGTCGGCCTCGGCCATGCGGCCAAATTCATGGGCGACCAGGCCTTGCAGTTCGCTGCGGCTCAAACGGTTCAAGGCACCCTGGGTCACGCACAAGGCCGCATCGGCCTGCGACCAACCGAGCATCAAGGCGTTGATGCCCTGTTCGTGCTGCAGGCAATGCACGCGAGGCACGGGCAGCCCGGAGGCCAAGGCCATCTCATCCACCACGTTGAGCAAACGCCGCCACAGCGCGTCACCGGTGTCATGCACTTCGATGGCACCCAACTCGGCCAGCACGTCGCTTCCTGTGCGCCTGCGCAAACACCACAGGCGCCAACAGGTGGCACCCACCACCAGGGCCAGCATGCACAGGGTGATGATTTCAAAAAAGCCCGTGGGCCACCTGTGCATCAAGGGGAACACGGCCTTGAAGGCCAACGCCAGCAAGACATTCACCACGGTGATCAGCCCCATGAGGATGAGGACAAACCAAGGCGTGAGCCCGGGTGCTGCCTCAGCAGCCTGGGACATCGTGTCGTGGCCTGAGTGATCAGCCATGGTCGATCACCGTGAGCAATGGCAACTCGCGGGCCCCCATGAGGGTCGCGACCAGCCGGGCAGGCAAGCGATTCACCGCCTGGTTGTGGGCCTCAAGGGCCTGGTTGCAGGCCACACAGGCAAAGTGCACGCTTTGGCGGGCCACGCCCAAGCGCTGCCAGGCGCCAGGCAAAGGTCCAGGCAAGGCCACCACAGGTGGTTCAGCCGCTTGGGCCACCTCCTGCGCAGCTGCGGCACAGTCGGCGCCCGGCGCCACAGAAACCAACAAGGACTGCTCCACCCAGCCCGACAGCCCTTCCAAGGCCATCTCGGCACCGGCCTCGGCCAAGTCCAAGCTTTTGATGGGTCCAGGCTGCGCAGGGCCCACGCGCACCAGCTCCGCAGCTGCCATGACTTGCAGCCGGGCGGCAGAGACACGGTCCACGGCATCACGCGCCATGGGAAGCGCAGGCAAGGCGGCATCGAGCAACTCAGCCAGGGCTTCGTGCCGGCGTTGCAGTTGTTGGTGCAATTGCGCAAAGGCTTGAACGACGGCCTGCCGGCTGACCAACAAACGCTGCCGCACACCTGCCGCCCAGAAGAACAGCAAGGCCATGCAGGCCAGCGCCAGGCTCAAGCCCATGTTCAGCTTTGCGCGGGCGTTGGCGTGAGCGCGCCGGTGTCGCCCAGGGTGGATTGCCAGGCGGCATGCCCTTCCAGGCGCAACTCGCAAGCAGGGCACTGGCCGCAGCCGTAGCCCCAGGCATGGCGCTGGCTGCGGTCGCCCAAGTAGCAGGTGTGGGTGTGTTCAGTGATCAGGTCGTTCAGCGCAGGGCCGCCGAGTTGCTCGCTCCAAGCCCAAGTCTGGGCTTTGGTCAGCCACATCAGCGGGGTCTCGATGGTCATGGGTGTGTCCAGGCCCAGGCTGATGGCCACTTGCAAGGCCTTGAGCGTGTTGTCGCGGCAATCGGGGTAGCCGGAGTAATCGGTCTCGCACATGCCACCGATCAACACCGAGGCGCCGCGCCGGTAAGCCAGGGCCGCCGCAAAGTTCAGGAACAGCAGGTTGCGGCCCGGCACAAAAGTGTTGGGCAGGCCGTTGGCTTGCATCTCGATGGCGCGGGTCTCGGTCAAGGCGGTGTCAGAGAGCTGGCCCAGCAGTCGCAGGTCCATCAAGTGGTCGCTGCCCAAGCGTTCGCCCCACTGCGGGAAGCGTTTGGCAATTTCGCTGCGCACGCGCGAACGGCAATGCAGCTCCACCCGGTGGCGCTGGCCGTAGTCAAAACCCACGGTTTCAACCCGCTGGTAGCGCGACAAGGCCCAGGCCAGGCACACGGTGGAATCCTGCCCGCCAGAAAACACCACCAAGGCGGTGCGGGGGTCCTGGGCCTGGTCTGCGGGGTTGGCAGGCAGGTTGGCGTCTTGAGGGGCTGTGTGGGCCATGGCAGCGTTCATCGTCATGCCTGGGACTGTAACCAAGTCAGGGCCCCTCATGGGACCGACGCGCTGGGTGATTCACCTTGAAACACCTGCCTGCGCCAGCGATCTGAAGGCTGCTCGACCGGAAATGAGCCCCGAAAACATGGGGGGCAAGTCGGGCAAGTTTGATCTGGCGGGCCGTTCTCGGGGACAATCTAGGGTTTTCGTTCAGAAAAATCATCAAGACCATGGCTGCGTTCAACGAAGAGACCGTCACATCTGTCCACCACTGGAACGACACACTGTTCAGTTTCCGGACCACGCGCGACCCCTCGCTGCGTTTTTCCAGCGGCCATTTCGTGATGATCGGCCTGCAGGTCGATGGCAAGCCCTTGATGCGCGCCTACTCGGTGGCCAGCGCCAATTACGAAGAACACCTCGAGTTCCTGTCGATCAAGGTGCAGAACGGCCCCCTGACCTCGCGCCTGCAACACCTGAAGGTGGGCGACAAGTTGCTGGTGGGCCGCAAGGCCGTGGGCACCCTGGTGGTGGACGACCTCAAGCCTGCCAAGAACCTGTACCTGTTCGGCACCGGCACCGGCCTGGCGCCCTTCATGAGCATCATCCAGGACCCCTACACCTACGAGAAGTTCGAGAAGGTCGTTCTGGTGCACGGCGTGCGCCAAGTGAGCGAGCTGGCGTACCACGACTTCATCACCAAGGAGCTGCCCGCGCACGAACTGCTGGGCGAGCTGATCACCGAAAAGCTGATCTACTACCCCTTGGTGACGCGCGAAGAGTTCCGCAACCAGGGCCGCCTGACCGACCAGATCGTCAATGGCGAGCTGGCCAAGGGCGTGGGCTTGCCCCAGCTGAGCCCCGAGAACGACCGCGCCATGATGTGCGGCAGCCCCTCCATGCTGAAGGACCTGTGCCAGATCCTGGACGACGCTGGCTTCAAGGTGTCGGAATCGCAAGGCGTGCCGGGCGACTACGTGATCGAGCGCGCTTTCGTCGAGAAGTGATCCTTCAAGCCGTGGCCACCTGCCACGCTTCCGATCAAAGCCGGCACTTGCCGGCTTTTTTCATGCCCGAACCAGCGCAGCCCGCATGGCCTCGGCCCTGGGGTGCTCCCAGTATTTGTCGAAGAAGTAGTGCATCACCGTGTTGACGAGGGGCTCGACCACGGTAACGATGCCTGCCACGGCCATGTTGCCGGTCAGGCTGTAGGTCACGGTGTAGGACGTGATCACGTGCATGATGCCGAATGTTGCTGTCTTGGCCATGTGGCGCCCCTTGGCTTCCTGGGAAGCATCGTCAGTGAGAATGGTTCTCATTGTGAGCACGTGGCGCTGGCTTGACCAATTGATTGACCCCATCCAGGCGATAGGCCTGCCCCATCGCCGCCCCATCACCGATCCACCCCAATGAAACTGCTGAGCACCTGGCTGACGCCCCTGATCGCCCTGCTGGCCTATTTGCTGTTCTGGCCCACGCCTGTGCAGCCCCTGCCCTGGCGAGCCCCTGCAGACAAAGGCTACAGCGGCCCGCACACGGCCAACACCAAGCTCGCGGGCCTGCAGGGTTGGCCACTGAAGGACGGGCAGGAAGGTCCCGAGCACATCACCAGCCACCTCGGCGTGGTCTACACGGCCCTCGGCAATGGTGACGTGGTGCGCTTTACACCTGAAGGCCAACAAGAGCTGGTGGTCAACACCGGTGGGCGCCCCTTGGGCCTGGAGGCGTCAAGCGATGGCACGCTCTACATCGCCGACGCCATGAAGGGCCTCCTCGCCGTGAACCTGACCGGTGGCCCTGCGACGTTGCGCAGCGTGCTCAGCAGCATCAACCACCCTGTGCCTGAAGACCGCATCCGCTATGCGGACGCCGTGAGCATCGACCCGCGCGGCAACGTGTGGCTGACCGATGCCAGCCGTGCGTTTGGCGCCAAGGAGGTGGGCTCAACCTTCGAGGCCAGCGTGCTGGACATCCTGGAGGCGAGTTGCACCGGCCGTGTCATCGTGCTGGAGCCTGTGACGGGCAAGAACCGAGTGGCCATCAACGGCCTGTGCTTCCCCAATGGCATGGCGTTTTCACACGATGGCCAATCGATGTTCTTGTCAGAGACCGGGCGCTACCGCATCCTCAAGATCAACCTGGCGGCACTTTCGCTGGTGCGCGCCACACAAGGCTTGGGCAATGTGCCCTCATTGAAGGACGCCATGAACCAAGGCGCCGCCCGTGTCTTGATCGACAACCTGCCAGGCTTCCCGGACAACATCACCCGAGGTGAAGGCGGCCGCTATTGGACGGGTCTGACCAAGCCACGCGGCAAGGCCCTGGATTTCGGTGCGGACAAGCCCTGGCTGCGCTCGATCATGTTGCGCCTGCCCCGCGCTCTGTGGCCCGTGCCACCGGCCTATGGCCACATCATCGCGTTTGACGAAAACGGCCAGATCGTGGACGACCTGCAAGACCCCAGCGGCGCTTACCCAGAGACCACCGCCGCCACCGAGGTGGGCGGCAAGCTCTTCGTGCAGAGCCTGCATGCGCACAGCGTGGGTTGGGTGCCTTACACGGGCCCAAAGCCCTGAGGTGAGCGCGCGTCTTGCCGCCTGGCCAAGGTGAGCAACGGCTTCAAAGCCGCCAGGCGTCCCAGGCGGTCTTGCAGATCAGGGCGCCGACCACCAGCAGGAAGGCGCCACGCACAAAGCCCGCGCCATGGCGCAAGGCTAAGCGCGTGCCCACGGTGCTGCCCGCCACATTGGCCACCGCCATGGGCAAGGCCAGGCGCCAATCGACATGCCCATGCGGGATGAACCAGGCCAGCGCGGCCACATTGGTGGCGAAGTTCAGGCGCTTGGCCGCTGCGCTGGCGTGCAGGAAATCCCAGCCCAACAGGCGCACCAGGCCGAACACAAAAAAGCTGCCGGTGCCTGGGCCAAACACCCCGTCGTAAAAACCGATGGTGC
>JBEANX010000126.1:0-10388 GCA_041165245.1 Pseudomonadota bacterium | reverse complement strand
CGCAGGCTCACCAGGGTCTGAAGCACCTGGTCTTCGGTCTTGATGGTCTGGGCGTTGGCCTGGTACATGCGTTGGGCCACGATCATGTTGACCAACTCACCCGTGAGGTCCACGTTCGATTCTTCCAGTGCGCCGCCTTGCAGCAGGCCCAGCTTGCTGGTGCCTGGGCTGCCCAACTGTGGCGCACCTGAGCCGGCCGTGACCGACCATTCGGTGCCCCCTTCGGGTTGCAGGCCTTGTGGGTTGTTGAAGCGTGCGGTCAACACCTGAGCTTCAGCCACTGTCTGGCCATTGGTGTAGCGCACCAGGATCGAGCCTGTGGTGTCCACATTGAAGCTGGCGAAGTCGCCTTTGGCGTAGCCGTTTTGGCTCTGGTCGTTGGTCGATGACTTGGAAGCGAACTGCGTGAAGCCACTGAAGTCCATCACCACGCCACTGATGTCAGATTGCGTGGGGCTGGCCGTGCCCGCGGCGATGGTGGGCAGCACAAAGGTGCCGTTGCCCTGGTCCACATTGTTGGCGTCTGTCACGGAAGCTGGGGCCACACCGCTGGGTGGGAACACGATGCTGGCCACCGGGTTGTAGGTGGGCGGCGTGCCGGCAGTTGAGTTCAAGAATTTGTTGTTGGCCGAGACATAGACGTTCCAGGAGTCTGGCGCGCTTTTGACGAAGTAGTACTGCAGGCCCACCGATTCGCCCGATTCGTCATAGACGGTTTGAGGCGGGGCGTAATTGAACGAATCCTTGTTGGTCGGATCGAACGGGATCGTGCCGGCAGTGGTTGGCGCCGCGGCATCAAGGTTGATCTTGTCTGTGACCTTGGTGGTGGCTTTGGCCGTGCCGCCGCTCAAGCCCAGCTTGATGGGTGCAGAGGGGTTGGTGCTGCCAGGTGCCTGACCCAGCAGGTGGTGCCCCTCGTTGTTGACCACATAGCCATCTTTGTCCAGCTTGAACTGGCCATTGCGAGAGTACAGGATGGGGCCGCTTGCATTGATGGTGGTGTTGGTGCTGTCAGGGTCGTAGCGCTGAACCTGGAAGAAGCCGTCGCCATTGATGGCCAGGTCCAGCTGGTTCTCGGTGGTCGAGATGTTGCCCTGCGTGAATTGCTGGGCCACGGCCGCCACGCGGGCACCAATGCCCACCGCGCTGCTGCCCGAGCCATTGAGGGCCTTGGCGTACACGTCGGCGAATTCAGCGCGCGAGGTCTTGGCGCCGAAGGTGTTGGCGTTGGCCACGTTGTTGCCGATCACTTCGAGGTTCTTGCTCGAAACGTTCAGGCCAGAGAGTCCTTGCTGAAAGCCCATGGTGTACTCCTGTGGAGGTGCTGCGTTGGCAGGGTCAAGAAAAGTGAGCGGGGTTCAAAGTCAGGACAGGGCCTTGACCTTGCTGTAGGCGGTTTCGCCGTTGTTGCGCAGGTGCACGGTCAATCCGGTGGCGTCGGTGCGCACGGCGTCCACCATGTCGGTCATGAGGTTGGTGCTACCAATGGCGGTCGATCCACTGGTGGCTTTGACGTTGAAGGTCATGCCTTTGAGGTCGGTGCCTTCTGGCGGTGTCCACGTAAAGTCGTGCTGGCCAGATGCTTTCGTGCCCGCCTGGACGGTGTCGATCACCTTGCCCGCAGCGCTCTTGATCTCGATGGAAACCTTCGATGCAGCGCCGCTGAGTTGATAAGCCCCCACGGCATTGCCTTCGCTGTCAGCCGCCAATTGGTCGCCTTCCAAGAGCACGCCATGCCCTACCAGGCTCACGCCTTGCAGCATCTGCATTTGCGTGAAGCTGGTGCTCATGTTGCCCATGGTGGTGTTGAGCTTTTCAATGCCAGTGACCGTGTTGATCTGGGCCATCTGGCTGGTCACCTGGGCGTTGTCCATGGGGTTGAGCGGATCCTGGTTCTGCATCTGCGTGACCAGCAGCTTCAAGAACCGGTCCGATGCGTCGGTGACGCTGGTGCTCGTGTTGGCGTTGGACGAGGTGGTGGCGCTGGCCCCAGAGGCTTTGGCGGCGGCGTTGGAGACGTTGTTGGTGATGGTGCTCATGTCAATCCTTCAAAGTGCCTTGGTTTGATCAGGAGCCCTGACCCATCTGCAGAGTTTTCATCAACAGGCTTTTGGCCGTGTTCATGACTTCGACGTTGTTCTGGTAGGAGCGCGAGGCCGAGATCATGTTGACCATCTCCTCAACTGGGTTGACGTTGCTGTAGGTCACATAGCCTTCGGCGTCGGCCTGGGGGTGCTTGGGGTCGTGGATGCGGCGGCCGGGGGTGTTGTCTTCCGTGACATTGCTCACGGTCACGCCAGCCGTGCCTGCATCGCCCATGGGCTGGGTGGTGAAGACCACGTGGCGCGCTTTGTACGGGCTGCGGTCGGGGCCGGCCACGGTGTCGGCGTTGGCCAGGTTCGATGCGACCACGTTCAGGCGCTGCGCCTGCGCGCTCACGGCCGAGCCGGAGACGTTGAAGATCTTGAACATCGACATGGTTCGTCCTTTACTGACCGGTGATGGCCGTGTTCAGGGTTTTGACCTGCGAGTTGATGAAGCGCAGCGTGGCCTCATAGCGCACGGTGTTGTCGGTGAAGTTGGCGCGTTCGCGGTCCATGTCCACCGTGTTGCTGTCGAGGTTGGTCATGGCCTGCACGCTGTAGCTGAGTTCAGGCTCAGGGCGATCGCCGGCCAGCTGTCCGTTCCGCTGCAGGTGTCCACCACTGGTGCCTGCCATCGAGAGCGTCGGGCGGCCCGGCGAAGCCAGATTCAAGGGGCTTTGGCCGTTGGAGGCCTGGCCGGTGGCCTGGCGCAGCACGGCCGAGAAATCGAAATCCTTGGCCACATAGCCCGGCGTGTCGGCGTTGGCGATGTTGCTGGCCAGCAGGCGCTGGCGTTCCGACCGAAGGCGCAAGGCGTCGGACTGGAAGTTCAAGCTGTTGGTGATCTGGTTCAGCATGGCGTCACCTGTGGGTCACGGTCATTGGTTGGGATGGCTCGCGGTGCCTGCATCGCTTGGCGGCGCTTTGAGGGGGCTCTGGGGGCACTTTGGGGCTCATGTTCGGCATGGTGATCCGCCAGGGCCCCAAACATGAGCCGGAATAAGCGGGCCTTGTGGCGGCATTTCGTGGCATTGCCGGTGAACGTTCTGCCTAGAGTGAACGCTCATGAAAGCCTCCCTCCTTGTCACCACCCACACCACGCCGCGTCGCCCGCGCAGCGTCGTGGACACGGTGCCTGTGCATCGCATCCAGATCGGCATCAGCCTGGCTTGTTTTCTGTTTTGGTGTGCGGCTTGCCTGTTGGTGATGTGGGCTTCTCCCACCCACGCGCAAGAGGCCAAGCCGCAAGACCTGCAAGCGCAAGTTGCTTCCTTGCTGCAAGCCCGTGCGCCGCTGGTGAGCGACGAGGTCGTCCTGCCGGGTTCACCCCGCGCGCCCGCGGCCAAGCCCCGTGTGGAAGTGGTGCTGGGCCAGCTTGACCCCCGCCTCAAGCTCGCGCCGTGTGACAAAGTGCTCACTTACATGCCAGAGGGCGTGCGTTTGTGGGGCAAATCCCGCGTGGGCATGCGCTGTGAGCAAGGCGCCGTGCGCTGGAACGTTTCTTGGCCTGTGACGGTCAAGGTCTGGGCGCCTGCAGTGGTGGCCGTGGTGCCGCTCAAGCCGGGCAGCATCATTTCCGTGGCAGATTTGCGCTTGGCCGAGGTCGACTTGGCCGAGGCCCATTCACCCGCCGTGCTTCGTGTCGAAGACGTGATCGGCCGTTCGGTGATGCGCCAGATCGAGCCTGGGCAAAGCCTTCGTCAAGACGATGTGCGCATGCGCCGCTGGTTTGCCGCTGGCGAGCCGGTGCAGGTGCTGGTCAAAGGCCCCGGTTTTCAGGCTTCTGCGGACGGCATGGCCATCTCGCATGGCGACGAAGGCCAGTGCGCCAAGGTGCGGGTCGAAGGTGGCCGCGTGCTTTGTGGGTTCCCGGTGGGTGATCGACGGGTGGAGGTGAGCTTGTGAGCGCACATTCTGCACACGCAGCCCCCCGGTTCACGGGGGTTTGGTCGTTTGGGATTAAAGTCGGTGATGGGGGCGACGATATCGCTGGTGTCACCACCCGGTTTGTACCGGGAGCAAGGAGTTCAACATGAAGATCGGTAACCCTTCCGACAAGCCCACCAACGGCGCCAACGGCGTTGGCGGCACCCGCACCGAGGGCACGGCCCCGTCCAAACCGTCCGGCAAGACCAAGTCGCTGGATGGTGGCGTGAGTTCGAGCGCCAAAGTCACGCTCTCCAGCGCAGCAAACACCTTGCTGGGCGGCGCCGACCCGGCCTTTGATGCCAAGAAAGTGGCAAGCGTGAAGCAAGCGATCGACGATGGCAGCTACAAGGTCGACCCCGAGGTCATTGCCGACAAGCTGATCTCGAACGCGAAAGAGTTGCTCACCCGAGCACCTTCTTGATCGAAGACGCTGACCGAGCGCACCGCCCATGGCCCAAGCCATCGACGCCCTGCAGGATCTGAATGCCCACGTCCAGGCCATTGAAGCCCAGCTTCAGGACCTGGACGAAGCCCTGCGTGAGCGCGACACGGCACATTTGGAAGCGGCCTCAGCTTCCCTTCACCGAGCGCTGGCCGATGCTCTGGTGAGTTTTCGCCGTGCGCAAAAAGTGGGCGCAGAGCCTTTGCCTCAGCCCTTGCGCCACCGCCTGATGCTGGCTCAAACGCGCGTGGCAGGCCTGCAGCAGACGCTGCACGTGACTTCCTCATCCATCGAGCGAACGCTCTCCGTGTTGTTGCCCCGTGATGATTCGGTGACCCTCATCACGAGCTCCAACGCGGGCCCACGCACGCCCACGGCTGCCGCGCTGAACGCCTACCGGGGCTGAGCCCCCGCTGGTTGCACAGCGCCTGGGGCCTCAGGCCTCGTCGGCCACGCCTTCCACGATCATCTGCACGCGCTGCCTGCCTTGGAACTCGTCCAGCGAGAGCCGGTAGGCCAAGTTGGCTTGTGAGGGCAAGGGCTCGCTGCGGCCAAACCAGATCCCATCACGCAATTGCCCCTGCACCTTCAGGCTGAGCTTGAGGTGGCGCTCGCCCACCAGGCGTTGGTTGAGCACCTGGACCGTCTCGTTGAACATGGGTGGCTCAAAGCCAGGGCCCCACACGGCCTGGTCGAGCAGGGCTGCGACTTCGGTGTTGAAGCAATCCACCTCCAGCGCGCCATCGGTGTGCAAGCGGCGCATCAGCAAATCGGCATCGAGCTCCTTGGTGGCCACCTCGGTGAGGGCGGCTTCAAAGGTGTCGAAGTCTTCTTCCAGGATGGTGCAGCCGGCCGCCATGGCGTGGCCGCCAAAGCGCTTGAGCAAGGTGGGGTGGCGTTTGCTGACCACGTCCAGCGCATCGCGCAGGTGAAAGCCAGGGATGCTGCGGCCAGAGCCTTTGAGCATGCCGTCCTGCCCCATGGCAAACACGAAGGAAGGGCGGTGCAGGCGGTCTTTGAGGCGCGAGGCAACGATGCCCACCACACCTTCGTGAAACTCGGGCTCATAGATGCAAACGGCTGCTGGTGCTGCGCCTTCAGGCATCAGCGATTCGAGCGAGGCCTCGGCTTGATCGCGCATGCCTGATTCCAGCTCGCGGCGTTCGCGGTTGATGCTATCGAGCTGGATGGCCAGTGCTTGAGCACGCACTGGGTCGTCGGTGATCAGGCACTCGATGCCCAACCCCATGTCGGCCAGGCGGCCTGCAGCGTTCACGCGCGGCCCCAGGGTGAAGCCGAAATCTTGCGAGCTGGCCTTCGCCGGGTCACGGCCCGCAGCCTGGTAGATCGCCGCGATGCCCGCTTGCATGCGCCCGCTGCGGATGCGCTTGAGGCCCAGGGAGACTAGGCGGCGGTTGTTGTCGTCGAGCTTGCCCACGTCGGCCACGGTGCCCAGGGCGACCAGGTCAAGCAGTTGGTCGATGCGTGGCTGGTTGGCGGCGTCAAACGCGCCGCGCTGGCGCAACTCGGCGCGCAGGGCCAGCAGCACATAGAACATCACGCCCACGCCCACCAGGGCCTTGCTGGCAAAGCGGCAAGCGGGCTGGTTGGGGTTGACGATCACATCGGCCGCAGGCAGCGAGGCCTGGCCTTGGGCATCGACCACGGGCAGGTGGTGGTCGGTGATGATGACGCACATACCCTGCGCACGGGCGATGTTCACGGCCTCGTGGCTGGCCATGCCGTTGTCCACGGTGATCAACACCTGCGCACCTTTGGCCTTGACCATCTCGACGATGGGAGGTGTCAGGCCGTAACCATGCAAGGCACGGTCGGGCACGACGTAGCAGACTTGGTCAGAGCTGGCGCCCAGCATGCGCAGGCCGCGCAGGCCCACGGCGCAGGCGGTGGCGCCGTCGCAGTCGTAGTCGGCCACGATGCACAGGCGTTGGCCCTGCGCGATGGCGTCGGCCAGCAGGCGGGCGGCTTCCACGGCGCCGAGCAAGTCAGCCGGAGGCAGCAGCTTGGCCGGGCTGTCGTCCATCTGCTCGAGTTGGCGGATGCCGCGCGAGGCCAGCAAACGGGCCAGCAAAGGGTGGGTGCCCGCCTCTTGCAAGGCCCAGGCGGCACGCGGAGGGGTCTCGCGGGGGATGAACTTCATGCAGGGCTTTCGGTGGTCTTTGTGCGACTGGGAGCGAGGTGGCGAGGGGCAGGGCGCATCAAAGCTGCTGCAAAAGTTTCGACGGCTGGGACGCGTCGGCGCCCTGCAAGCCCTGCTTGAGCTTGCCCAGGGTGCGCCCCAACCAGCCTTGTGGGGCGGCGCTGCTCAAAGTCACCGCATGACGCTCGCCGCACAGGGTGAGTTGCACGGCCTGACCGGCCTCGGCCATTTGAGCCAAGGCTTGCAAGGGGCCGGCTTCAAGTGCCTGCCAAGCTTGCTGCCAGCCAGGCAAATCACCCTTGAGCAGGGCTTGGCGGGGTGCATCAGCCAGTTGAAGGCCTGCAGGTCGCTGGGCCAGCCGTGTCACATCAACCGGCACAGAGCCGTTGCCGCTGATCCAGAAGGAGTTGACCGTGAGTTGGCCCCGCGCTTCGCGCCCCTCGTTGACGGGGTGCTGGTAGAGCAGCATCTGCGTTTCGGCCTGCAGGCGCTTGATCAAGCGGGCCTGCGGGTGCTCAGGCATCCACAGATCGGGGTTGCGTCCCAACAGGCGGTCGAGCGAGGCGGTGGGCAGGTCGGCCAAGGATGGGTGCACGGCATACCAGCGCGTAGGGTGGCCCCAGTGCAGGGCCCAGCCTTCTTCTTCAAACAGAGGGGCAATCGCTTCAAACACAGCGCGTGATTCCGACTCACCCAGTCGCAGTTCATCAGGATGGATCAAGGTGAGGTGGTCATGCCCCATGAGCCAATGGCAGGGCGTGATCAGGCCCCAGGCCTGCCCCGCTTGTGGGTTCAAACCATCAGCTTGCGCCTGGATGGCAGCCCAGGGCGCCTGACCTTGAGGCCAGCCCATGCACTGCGCCAGCACTCGCTCATGCGGGGGCGTGGGGTCGTATTCGTCACCACGCAGCCATTGGGCTTGGGGCTGGGCCTGCAGCAGGCGCTGGAGATTTGGGAAGGCCTTCGCATCGTCAAAGGCCGCCAGGGCCTGCTGGCAGTCGTCGCCCAGGCTCACGGCCCACGGCACGATCAGGTGCGAGCCCGTGGCGGGGTGCGTCAATGTGAGCGCGTCGGAGGATTGGGCAGGTTCTTGCGGCATGGTCGTCATTATCGAGTGAGTACACTGGGCGCCTATGAAACTTCCCTATGAATGGCGCATCGGCTGGCGCTACACGCGAGCCGGTCGCCGGGCGCGCAAGAACGGCTTCATCTCCTTCATCTCTGGCGTGTCTGTCATCGGCATTGCCCTGGGGGTGGCGGCGCTGATCATCGTGCTCTCGGTGATGAATGGCTTTCAGAAGGAAGTGCGCGACCGCATGCTGTCGGTCATCGCCCATGTGGAGTTGTTTGATGCCTCGGGCAGTGCCTTGGCTGATTGGCATGCCCTGGCCACCGAGGCCCGCAAGAACCCAATGGTCGTCGGTGCTGCACCCTTTGTGCCCGCCCAGGCCCTGATCGCCCGTGGTGAGGACATGCGCGGCGTCATGGTGCGCGGCATTGACCCGACGCAAGAGGCCCAGGTCACCCCGCTGGCAGCGCAGATCCAACCCGTGCTGAACGAGCTGAAAAGCGGCCAGTGGGGCGTGGTGCTCGGCGGCGAGTTGGCCCGTTCCTTGGGCGTTCAAGCCGGCAACACCATCACCCTGGTGGCCCCGAGCGGGCAGGTCACACCTGCGGGCGTGGTGCCCCGCCTGAAGCAGGTCACCGTGGTGGGCGTGTTCAATGCTGGCCACTATGAGTACGACAGCGGCTTTTTGATGATGCACATCGACGATGCCGCCAAGCTTTTCCGCACAGGTGGGCCCATGGCCGTGCAGCTCAAGCTCAAAGACTCGACGGCGGCTCGCATGGTGGGCAACCAACTGGCCGAATCTCTGGGAACAAACGTGATCGTGCGCGACTGGACACGCACCAATGCCAATTGGTTCGATGCTGTGCAGGTGGAAAAGCGCATGATGTTCATCATCCTCACACTGATCGTGTCTGTGGCGGCTTTCAACCTCGTGTCGACCTTGGTGATGACGGTGACCGACAAGCAGGCCGACATCGCCATCTTGCGCACCCTGGGCGCTAGCCCCTCGTCCATCATGGGCATCTTCATGGTGCAGGGTGCCATGTCGGGTGTGATGGGCACGCTGGCCGGCCTGGGGCTGGGCCTGCTGGTGGCGTGCAACATCGACGCCATCGTGCCTTTCATCGAGCGCTTGCTGGGCGTGAGCTTCCTGCCTGGCAGCATTTACCTGATCAGCAAGATGCCCAGCGAGCCTCAGTCGGCTGACATCATCCCCATCACCGTGATCTCGTTGGTGCTGGCTTTGCTGGCCACGATCTACCCGAGCTGGCGTGCCAGCCGTGTTCAACCTGCACAGGCCTTGCGTTATGAGTGAACTCATGGATCAACCGCTGCATGTTCGTCGAATCCACTCGATGCGCACCTTGCTCTGGTTGTCGCGGGGCTGGTCAGATTTCACCGATGCACCCCTGATCGGCTTGGCTCATGGTGTGGTCATGGCTTTTTTTGGCGGTGCGCTGCTGTATTTTGGCTGGTCGCACTTCTGGGCGCTGGTGGGCGCGTTTTCGGGCTTCTTGATGGTCTCGCCCATCTTGTCGACCGGCATCTATTCGGTCAGCCGGGCCCTGGAAAGAGGGCAAAAGCCCAGTTGGCACACCGTGACCGAGGTCTGGGGCTCGATGGATGGCCGCCTGGTGTTCTTCGGCGTGTTCCTGATGTGTGCAGGCACGGCTTGGGTGGTCACTTCGGCGTCCTTGATCACGTGGTGGTCGTCGGGTCTGGTCAACACGCCTGAACAATTCCTGCGGCACATGGTGCTCTCCAAAGACCCGTGGCTGTTCGAAGTCTGGCTGATGCTGGGTGGTGCCATGGCCGCGCCCGTGTTTGCATCGGCCCTGGTCACCATCCCTTTGTTGATGGACCGCCCGAATGTGAGCGTCTCGCAAGCCGTGGGCACCAGCTGGCGTGCCGTGGCCACCAACCCCATTTTGAGCAGCCTGTGGGCCGGGATCTTGATGACCCTGACCATGATCGGCTTTGGCTCGATGATGTTTTTGTTGATCTTGATACTGCCTGTCTTGGGCCATGCCAGCTGGCATGCCTACCGGGACCTGGTGGTTCGCGAAAGTTGATGCGCGATGTTTGGTTGGAACGAGGAGCAAATTGCCCAGTTCGGGATGACGGCGGGCGTGGGCAGTTTCATCCTGTTCATGTTCTTCATCATCTATCAGCTGGCCCGTCAATCGAAGGCCGGCAAGTTCGGCACCTTCGTGTTGATGCTGGTGCTGGGCTTTGGCATGCTGGGCTTCATCGCCAAGCAGGTCATTGCCTGGCTGCTGGAAATCTGAGCCAGCCGGCAGAAAGCAGTTCATGAGCGAAATCATCTTGTCAGCCCAGGGCGTGCACCAGCGCTTCCATGAGGGCCCTTTGGACGTGACGGTGCTCTCGGGTGTGGACCTGAGCGTGAGCCGTGGCCAGTCGCTGGCCATCGTCGGGGCATCAGGCTCCGGCAAAAGCACCTTGCTGCATTTGCTGGGCGGGCTCGATGGCGCAAGCCAAGGGCGCATCACCCTCATGGGCCGCGATTGGGCAGGCATGTCGGCGGCCGAGCAGGGCCGCTGGCGCAACCAGCACCTGGGCTTTATCTACCAGTTTCACCATTTGCTGCCTGAGTTTTCTGCGCTGGACAACGTGGCCATGCCCTTGCTGATTCGACGCGATTCGCTGGAATCAGCCCGTGCCACGGCCTTGGCCATGCTT
>JBEANX010000125.1:0-2656 GCA_041165245.1 Pseudomonadota bacterium | reverse complement strand
AGATGGTAGGACCACTGAGCCGGTGAAGCTGGACGCTTGATCCTTCTCTGGCTTGTCCGACGTGGCCATGTTCGCTGGCATGCGGATCGACTTGGCCGCAAAGAGCCCGTAGAGCCTTGAGAGGCGCCCCGAGAAGACCGTGCCGCTGGGGAACAGCTTGAGCACGCCTTGAACCACGTCGGGTGCGGTCATCAAGGCAGGGGTGCCAAAGGTGCCCGCAAGGGGCACCAGCACGGGCTTGCCCCGAAACACCCTGGACAAGCCATCAAAGAACGCAAACACCGACACGCCCAGAACGCTGGGCACCGACAGCGCCATGGCCGATGCGACGCCATCCGTGAAAGGCCCCTGGATGACGGTGGCCGCGATGTCGGTGCGCGCGGTGGTGACATCGATCATGTGCCCGCCCGCCAGCGATGAGCCAAAAAGGATGATGCGCCGAGGGTCCACACCCTCCAGCGTCTTGCCAAACTCGATGGCCGCTGCGATGTCAGCCTGTTGATCCTCGCGCACCAGCAGGTGCCGCTGCTGCCCGTCGCTTCGCCCGAAGTTGCGGTAGTCAAAGGTCAGGGTGGCATACCCTTCGCTGGCAAAGCGGCGTGCGTAGGCATCGAGGCGCATCTCATAGATGCCGCCCAGGCCGTGCGCCATGACGATCAGCGGTGAGCCACTTGTCGTGGGGCGCACAAACAAGCCGCGGCAGAGGGTGCCTTTTGACAGGAACTCAACTTGTTGTTCTTGGATGGGGCATGGCATGTCGTGGTACTCCCAGGCATCAGGCGGGCAACAGGCGCGTGCACACATTCTTGAATGCCATTCATGATGACTTTACCACTTTTGTTGAATGGCATTCAAGGTGTGCGCTATGCTTGGGCCATGGCCAAAAACAAGCGAGAGATTGACGCCACCGTGAAGCGCGAGGAGATCGTGTCGAAAGCGGTCGACCTTTTCCTGGCGCAAGGCTTCGACGACACCTCCATGGCGGCGATCGCCCGAAGCGCAGCCATTGCACCGAACACCATTTATTGGTACTTCGAAGGCAAAGATGAGTTGTTGATCGCAGTGCTGGACAAGCTGATGCAAGCGCTGGTGTCGCAGTACCAGCACAAGCACTTTCGCTCACGGCTGCAACGTTTGACGTGGCTCCTGGACCAGTTCAGCCAATACCAGACGCTCATTGCGGCGGTGCATGCCCGGCTGGAGGTCTCACCCGCGATCAAAGCATGGCACGACGCTTACCACGCCACCATGGCGTCGTTCTTCACCGCACACTTGGAGCAAGAGGGAATGAGTGCTCAGCAGGCAGAGCTCATGGCCACCGTGGGCACGTTTGTCATGGAGGGCTTGCTGTCCCATCCGCATTCCACCGCTCAGCGCAAAGCCATCCTGGCGTGGCTGGCGGGCGAGCACCGCTTGAGCAAGACCTGAGGGACAAGTGAGGGCTGACCCGCGGCGTCAAATGTCTGGCGACAGTTGGCCCAGCGCCTCAAGCAATTTTTTATCGCCCAATTTACGCGCATGGCTCAGCGCAGTCATGCCTTGGAAGTTGATGTTCGAATAGTCGACACCCAAGCGCCTCATCAACCGGATGCCCTGGAGATCGTTGTTGAAAACAGGAACCAGCGCAACAGGCACGCCTTGATCACCCACGGTGGCGGTGGGGCTGGCACCCACTTTGACAAGCCTGCTCGCGGTTTCATGGTCACGACGCTCGACGGCATATGCCAGCGCAGTCATGCCATGGTTGTCTTTCTGGTCCACATTTTCGCCAGACTTCGCAAGAGCACTGGCCACTTTCGAGGTCGCAGCACTGGAACCCAGCGTGTAGAAAAGTCTGGCGCCCACAGGGAAATACACCCTCGCACGATTCATGTATTCCATGCGACGTGCATCACTGGCGCGAGACCATTTCAGGTAGTACGCGACACCCAGCGTTTCCTTGGAGCCGCGCCCCTCACAGCTGGATGGACTGGCGTCCTTGAGCAAGTCAATGGCCACATCAGGGGCGTTCCGCTCCTGAATCTCGAACAAGGCATATTCAACGAGGTAACAACCCACACCTCCGAAATCGCGCACCCTCATCTCGTGCATCTTCTCAAGAGCATCCAGGTCGCGTTTTTTGCCATAAAGATCGATCAGGTTTTCGAACGCATCTGCCCGCGCCCGATCGTAAGTGTCCAAGGTCGGCGGATGCGTCGCCGCTTTCAGATACATCTTGATGGCATCGTCAGCCTTCCCTTGCATGGCCAGAAGCTCACCCCAATTGGACCAAAGCCAAAGGTTAGGAGGGTTGGACTTGGATGCATTCACGAAATCGGTTTCAGCGTCCTTGTGGTGCCCCTGATGGGCTGAGACATACCCCCTCAGAATGAGGGCATTCACATTCGACGCATCGATGCTCAAAGCGGAATCCAGATATCGCCTGGCTTGGAGCAAACCCTCAGGGCCCCAATTGGTTTTCATCGACACCCGTGCCAACTCAATGTAGGCCCCGACCAATTTCTCGTCCTTGAGCAGCAAACGCTCCAACAACATTCGCGCACTTTCCAGCGCTTCACGATTGCCCACATCAATCAGTTGAACGGCGTTTGCAAGCGATGCGGATGGGCCGTCTCTTCGTATGCTCTGATCAGCGTCCCAAACCTTCTTGTCAGGC
>JBEANX010000124.1:0-9607 GCA_041165245.1 Pseudomonadota bacterium | reverse complement strand
CGGCGAGGCCAGAAAAGCCACCGCTTCGGCGATGTCTTGCGGCTGGCCCAGACGCCCCAGGGGGATCTGCGCCTTGAGCGCGGTGTGTTGTTCTTCCGACAAGCCTTTGGTCATGTCGGTGTCGATGAAGCCTGGCGCCACGCAGTTCACGGTGATGTTGCGACTGCCCAACTCACGGGCCAGCGCGCGGGTCATGCCCGCCACACCAGCCTTGGCGGCGGCGTAATTGGCCTGCCCCGGGTTGCCGCTGGCACCCACCACCGAGGTGATGTTGATGATGCGGCCGTGGCGTTGCTTCATCATGGTGCGCATCACCGCGCGGCTGGTGCGAAACACCGCCTTGAGGTTGGTGTCGATGACAGCGTCCCAGTCTTCGTCCTTCATGCGCATGGACAGGTTGTCACGCGTGATGCCGGCGTTGTTGACCAGCACATGCAGGCCACCATGTTCTTTGACGATGCTGTCGATCAGAGTGTCAACACCCGCGGCGTCGTTCACATCGAGCTTGACGCCCTTGCTGCCCGCGAAGGTGCTGAGCGCCTGGCTGATGGCCTCGGCACCACCGTCAGAGGTGGCCGTGCCGATGACCTTGAAACCCTGGCTGGCCAGAGTGGCGGCAATGGCCGCACCGATGCCTCGGCTGGCACCCGTGACCAGGGCAATGCGTGTGGTGTCTTGCGTCATGCCAGCAGCCCCTTGGCTTCTTGCAACGAAGCTGGGTCAAAAATGGTGGCAGAGAGCAGTTCGCCATCGATGCGCTTGACCATGCCGGCCAGCACCTTACCGGGGCCGCACTCGATCACGTGGGACATGCCACGGGACTTCATGGCCTGGATGGTCTCGACCCAACGCACCGGGCCAAAAGCCTGGCGATACAAGGCATCGCGCATGGCATCGGGCTGATCGACCACCGACACATCGATGTTGTTGATCAAAGCAATGCTGGGCGCAGCAAACGGCGTGGCCAGCAGCTTTTCCTTCAGGCGCTCGGCCGCAGGCTTCATCAGGCTGGAGTGGAAAGGCGCAGACACCGCCAGCGGCAGTGCACGCTTGGCGCCTGCGGCCTTGAGCACTTCGCAGGCCTTCTCGACCGCGGCCTTGGTGCCTGCGATCACGGTCTGCTTGGGGTCGTTGAAGTTCACCGCCTCGACAGGCTCACCCACGGCTGCTGCTGCCTCGGCACAACCGGCCTTCACGGCCTCAGCGTCCATGCCAAGGATGGCGGCCATGCCGCCGGTGCCCACAGGCACAGCCTCTTGCATGGCCTGCGCACGGAAGCGCACCAGGGGCAGCGCGTCTTTGAGGCTCAAGGCGCCAGCGGCCACCAGGGCGGTGTATTCACCCAAGGAGTGACCAGCGACCAGGGCGGGCATGGCGCCGCCTTCGGCCAGCCAAGCGCGCCAGCAGGCGACACCGGCGGTCAGCATGACGGGCTGGGTGTTGGTGGTGAGGTCCAAGCTTTCTTTGGGGCCTTGGGAAATCAGGGCGGCGATGTCTTCGCCCAGGGCGTCATTGGCTTCAGCCAAGGTATCGCGGATGGCGGGGTGGTCGCCCCAGGCGTCGAGCATGCCCACGGCTTGCGAGCCTTGGCCGGGGAACACAAATGCAAATGCAGTCATGGTGTAGGTGGGTCAGTGAAGACAGATCGGGTGGGACTGTAATCGGAATGGATGACAAAGCCTGCAGCGGCTGTCATGGAATCGGCCCTGACAGAGCAAGCAAGCAGGGTGCGCGCACGCCACCGCCGCAAGACACACACAAGGCAAGCAAAGGGCGATCAGTAGTCGATCAGAACGCCACCCCAGGTGAAACCGCCGCCCATGCCTTCCAGCAGCAGGCTTTGCCCCCGCTTGACCTGGCCCGAGCGGACGCCATGATCCAGCGCCAATGGAATGGACGCGGCCGAGGTGTTGCCATGCTGATCCACCGTGACCAGCACACGCTCCATGGGCAGCTTGAGCTTGCGGGCCGCTGTCTGCATGATGCGGACATTGGCTTGGTGCAGGATCAACCAGTCGATCGAAGCGGTGTCCCGGCCGGCCTTTTCCAGCACCTCGTGGGTCGTCGTGTCCAGCGCTGACACAGCCAACTTGAACACGGCCTGCCCTTCCATCCGCAGGAAAGGATCACCCAGCACCTGCCCACCGGCCACCGTGCCTGGTGTGCACAGGATGTCGGCATGCTGGCCATCGGCATGAAGGCAGGACGCGACGATGCCGGGCTGCTCAGAGGCCTCCAGCACCACAGCGCCGGCGCCATCACCAAACAGCACGCAGGTCGTGCGGTCTTTGAAGTTGAGGATGCGAGAGAAGACCTCCGCACCAATCACCAAGGCCTTGCGGGCGCCACCAGTTTTGATGAGCGAGTCGGCCAGCGTCAGGGCATAGATGAAGCCCGAGCACACCGCCTGTACGTCGAACGCTGCGCCACCATGGATGCCCAGCTTTCGCTGGATCAGACACGCTGTCGATGGAAAGACCATGTCAGGCGTGGACGTGGCACAGATGATCAGGTCAATCTCGGCGGGGTCGCAGCCTGCGGCCTCGATGGCGCGCAAGGCGGCCTCGTGGCCCATGTCGCTGGCCGTCATGCCTGGCTCGGCGAAATGCCGATACCGGATGCCGGTGCGCTCCACGATCCAGGCATCGGAAGTTTCGATGCCGTCTTGGGCGAGTTGATCAACCAAATCCTGATTGCTCAGGCGGTGGGGTGGCAGAAAACTGCCGGTTCCAGCGATTCGGGCAAATGGCAGGCGCTTGGCTGCCGGGCCTTGTGGGCTCAATTTGCCTTCCCCGCCGGATACCTTGGGGGTTTGGGTCATCGGGTCGAGTGTCAGGCCACGCGCCCCACAGGGGTCTGTGGCAGCACCGCGGCGACTGCACCTTGTGAGTTGTCGACGGATTCAACATCGTCGCCTGGCAGGCTGCCCACCGTGGCCGCAATGCGGCTGTGGACACGCTCCAAAAGGCGATGTCGGGCCGCATCATAGGCCCTTTTCAAGGCCTGCTCGAACGAGAAGGCATCGGCCGAACCGTGGCTCTTGAACACCAGGCCACGCAAGCCCAAGAGGGCCGCACCGTTGTAGCGGCGGTGGTCCATGCGCTTTTTGAAGTTCGATAGCACCGGAAGAGCGACGATGGCGACCAGTTTGGTCATCCAGTTCTTGGTGAACTCTTGTTTGATGACGGTTGCAAACAGGGTTGCAAGACCCTCTGCCGTCTTCAAGGCAACGTTGCCGACGAAGCCATCGCACACCACCAAGTCGGTCGTGCCCTTGAAAATGTCGTTGCCTTCGACGTTGCCGTGGAAATTCAAAGCGCCGTTTGCATGGGCCTGACGCAGCAGTTCACCGGCATGCTTGATGACATCGTTGCCCTTGATGACCTCTTCGCCGATGTTGAGCAAACCCACGGTGGGGTTTTCTTTGCCCTCCACGGCAGCCACCAAGGCCGAGCCCATCACGGCGAACTGAAGCAGGTGTTCGGCCGTGCAATCGACGTTGGCACCCAGGTCGAGCACGGTGGTGTAGCCGTCTTCGCCATTGGGTTTCTGGTGGGGCATGACCGTGGCAATCGCCGGGCGGTCAATGCCCTGGATGGTTTTGAGCACGTAACGGGCCACGGCCATGAGGGCACCCGTGTTGCCCGCTGACACGCAGGCATGGGCAAACGAGGTGCCGTCGGCACCGGGCTTGACCTGGCTGATGGCCACACGCATGGACGAATCCTTCTTGCGGCGCAGGGCCACCTCGACGGAATCTTCCATGGTCACCACTTCGGACGCGTCAACCAAGGTCACACGCTCCCAGCCTTTGGCGGGGGCCAGCGCTTCGGCCAGGCCGACCATGACCAAGTGTGCTTCTGGGTTGTGGTCCAGAAAGGCGCGGCAGGCAGGCAGCGTGATGGCAGGGCCGTGGTCACCACCCATGCAGTCAACGGCAATGCGCACGGGGCCCGACATGGCAGGCAGGGACACGTTTTCGGTGGATTGGCTCATCGATTCGGGCAACTTCTCAAGCATTGCGGCGACACCCACCATGATGGGGCATCAACCGCCTCTGCCATTGAACAAACAGCAGGGCCTGAACGGACCATGGGCCGGAAGGCCAATGAACATCGGCACGACCAGCCCTGAAGGAAGACGACTGGTGACCCAGTCTCATCCAGAAATCGTTGTCTCACAAAGGCGGCATTCACGCCACCCTTGAAACATCAAGCGTCAGCTTTGGTCTTGAGGACCTTGCGACCACGGTAGAAACCGGTGGCGCTGATGTGGTGACGCAGGTGCACTTCACCGGTGGTGGGCTCGACAGCCGTACCTGGCGTGACCAGGGCGTTGTGCGAGCGGTGCATGCCGCGCTTGGAGGGCGACTTCTTGTTTTGTTGAACGGCCATGATGGAACTCCGAAAGAACCAGGCAGCCCTTTGGCATTGCCCAGTGTGAGCACCAGATCCACCAGCGGCTAAAGCCTGATCACACAAAACACTTGGAGGTTTTACCCTTCAAATGCCCTGGCAAAGGGGCAAGACGCATCAAACCTGGTACGGGTTGATCTCGAAAACCCAAGATTCTAGCACGTTGTGAGCATGCTACTCAAGTTTCAAGATGAGAGGGCTCACGCTGGGCCATGGCCGCAAGCGCAAACCCAGCATGATCAGCTGGTCGACTTTTTGGCCTTGAACTGCGCCAGGGCCGCAAAAGGATGGGGTTTGGCGCCCGGTTGAACCGGCTCATCCCCGTCAGGCGCTTGTTCGGCCAAAGGCTCGTCCACACCCGGGTCAGATGCCGACATGGGCAAAACCACCGGGCATTCGTCATGGAAAGGCACGATGGGTGAGGCCATGATGAGCTCGTCCTCAATGAGGGCGATCAGGTCATAGCTGCGGCTGAGCACCAGCACATCGTCGTCCAACTCGGCATCCAGCAAGGCGGCAGTGGCCTCGTCTTGCACAAAGCGCAATTTGCGCGACACCTCGACGGGCAATTCCACGGGCTGCAGGCAGCGTTGGCAGGTCCAGGGCAGGCAGGCCTGAGCCTCAAGCGTCAGCCAGGTTTGGGGCGAGCCGACACGCTGAGCCACCAGTTCGCCCTGGGCACGCCAGGTCGCGCTCTGCATGCTGGCAGGCGAGACCTCGGGTGCGAGCCCCTCGGCAAGGCGAGGCATGTCGGTCATGGAGGTCTGCCCATCCAGGGCCACCAGGGATTCGATGAAGGCCCCGATGTCCAGCTTGGTGGGCACGATGGGGCGGGGGGAACGCGCTTTCATGCCGCAAGTGTAGGGGCTGAGTGCAGGCGCAAGGCAGCAAAGCGGGTGGCACGCCCCTCGAAGCAGGGACAATGTCGGCTTATGCCTCATGTTTTCACCCCGCCACAGGCCGCCACACCACGCGCCCTGCCCCAGCCCACACTGGTGCTGGGCTCCAGCTCGGTGTACCGCAAAGAGTTGCTGGCGCGCCTGCACCTGCCTTTTGTCACCCGATCTCCCGAGGTGGACGAAGCGCCCCTGCCCAATGAGGCGCCTTTGCCCCTCGCCCAGCGCCTTGCCTTGGCGAAGGCCCAAGCGGTCGCTCAAGGCTGCACAGCCGAAGGCATGGACGCCATCGTGATCGGCTCCGACCAGGTGGCCGACCTGAACGGCCAATGCCTGGGAAAGCCGGGCAGCCATGACCGTGCCGTGGGGCAGTTGCAGGCCATGAGCGGCCACACCGTGTACTTCCACACGGCAGTGGCGGTGCTGCGACCGAGCACCGGGTTTCAAGCCACCTTCGTGAACACGGTCTCGGTGGGCTTTCGCGAACTGGATGTCACGACCATCGAGACCTACCTGCAAATCGAGCAGCCCTATGACTGCGCAGGCAGCGCCAAAGCCGAGGGGCTGGGCATTGCGCTGCTGAACCGCATCGATTCCAGCGACCCCACCGCCTTGATTGGCCTGCCCTTGATCGAGTTGGCCCAGATGCTCAGGCAAGCAGGCCTTGACTCCCTACGCCCCCACTTCGCATGAAAACCACACCTGACAGCCACCAGCCCGCCACCCGCGCCCCGGGCCGACTGCTGCTGATCCCCAACACGCTGGACTTGGGCTGCATCCCTGAAGGTGCGCCACAGCCCGACTTGCGAGACGTGATCCCACATGCTGCCATCGTGGCAGCTTCACAACTCACGCACTGGGTGGCCGAGAACGCCAAGACCACGCGGGCTTTTCTCAAGCGAGTCGATGCCATCACACCGCTGAACGCGCCCTTGCAGCAACTGGACATCCAAGTCCTGCCCCGCCCCGCCAAGGGTGGGCAAACCTTGCCACCGCCAAGCGACAAGGTCTGGCAAAGCCTGCTGGCCCCTGCCTTGGCTGGGCACGACCTCGGCCTGATCTCCGAGGCCGGCCTGCCTGGCGTGGCCGACCCTGGTGCAGACCTGGTGCTGGCCGCGCATGCCGCGGGTGTGAAGGTCGTGCCCATGTCGGGGCCCAGTTCATTGATCTTGGCTGTGGCGGCCAGTGGCCTCAATGGGCAAAGCTTTGCCTTTGTGGGCTACCTGCCCACCGATGCAGCCCAGCGCGCTCAGCGCATCAAGGCACTGGAGGTGATCTCCAGCAAGCAGCACCAAACCCAACTGGTGATCGAAACGCCTTACCGCAATGAAGCGCTCTGGGCCGCACTGACTGAGCACCTCTCGCCTGAGACCTGGCTGTCGGTGTCGTGCGGACTGACGCTGGAGAACGGTTGGAGCCAGACCCTTCGCGTCAAACAATGGCGGCAAAAGCCATTGAGTTTTCCCAACGACACCCCGGCCGTGTTTTCGTGGCTGGCGGCTTGATTCAAAGCCCTCGCCACACCAGCGCCCAGGATTCATTGCCACAATGACACTGCATGCGTGTCCTTGTTGCACGCTCGCTGGTCTGACTTGACACCTCGATTGCCACCGTGAACGACACCCAAAAACCTGCCCGGCATGAACTGCCACACACCGCCCACGCTCACCCTGGCGACTTGGCCAGACGGCTCGGATATGCAGGGCTGATTCCCTTTGTCGGCGGCACCCTTTTTGTGTGGCTGCTGGCTGGGCGCATTGACCAAGAGCCCTTCGCCTTCCTGGTCAACGCGGTGACGGCCTATGCCGCCCTGATCGTGTCTTTCTTGGGCGGCATGCCCTGGGGCCTGGTGATGCGTGATGCCGATGAGGCCCATGAAGATGTGCGCAAAGCGCTCTGGATAGGCATCAGTTACTCCTTGCTGGCCTGGGTGGCCATGTGCATGCCGCCCCATGCCGGGCTGGTGGTGCTGGGCGCGCTGTTGGTGGGCTGCTATGTGAACGACCGCAAGCTCTACCCCCTGCTGGGCGCTTCGGGCTGGCTGCAAATGCGTTTTCGCCTGACGGTCGTTGCCAGCCTGAGTTGCTTTCTTTCCGCTGCCCAGATTTGATCCCCCCACGCGCCAAGCCATGATCACCTACCGCATTGACCTGAGCCAGGCTCACGCACACCGATTCCTGGTCACCTTGCAGGTGCTCAAGCCTGAACCCGAGGTGCTGCTGCGTCTGCCAGTTTGGATCCCTGGCAGCTACCTGGTGCGTGAGTTCGCCAGACACCTCAATGGCTTGCAGGCCAAGCAGGGCGGCAAGCCCTGTGTCGTACAACAAATCGACAAGGCCAGTTGGCGGGTGGCTTGCACGGGCAAAGGCACGCTCACTGTGGCGTACGAGGTCTATGCCAACGACACCTCGGTGCGCGCAGCCTTCCTGGACAGCAAACGCGGTTTCTTCAATGGCACCAGCACCTTCCTGAGTGTCGAGGGCCGCGAGCAACAAGCCCATCGTGTTCAGATCACGGGCCTGCCAAAGGGGTGGTCCGTGGCCACGGCGCTGCCCTCGGTCAAGACCGATGCACGCGGCCAAGGCTGGTACGAGGCCCCGAACCACGATGCCCTGGTGGACCACCCGGTCGAGCTCGGCACTTTCTGGCGGGGCAGCTTCACGGTGCGAGGCGTCACGCATGAACTGGTGGTCTCTGGTGCCAACGCGCAAACCGATCTTGACCGCTTGCTCAGGGACACCCAAGCCATTTGCGCACAAGAGATCAGCTTCTGGCATGGCCGACGCAAACCGCCTTTCGAGCGCTATGTATTTCTGCTCAATGTGGTGGAAGACGGCTACGGCGGCCTGGAACACCGCGACAGCACGGCCCTGATCTGCTCACGCAAAGACCTGCCGCGCCAAGGCGTGGACACCCGCAGCGAGGGCTACACCACCTTGCTGGGGCTGATCAGCCATGAGTACTTCCACACTTGGAACGTCAAACGGCTCAAGCCCAAAGAATTCGCTCACTACGACTACACCCGCGAGAACCACACACAGATGCTGTGGTTCTTTGAAGGCTTCACCTCGTACTACGACGACCTCATGCTGTTGCGGGCAGGCCTGCTCAAAGCAGCCGATTACCTCAAGCTGCTCAACAAGCCCATCAACCAGGTGCTGGCCACGCCCGGCCGCCTGCAACAAAGCCTGGCCCAGGCCAGCTTTGACGCCTGGACACGCTACTACCGCCCCGACGAGAACACGGCCAACAGCACCGTGAGCTACTACACCAAAGGCTCGCTGGTCGCTTTGTGCCTGGACCTGAGCCTGCGCCTGGGCCCTGCCCGCGCCGATGGCACCGCGCCCAGCCTGGATGGCGTCATGCAGCGCCTGTGGGCCCTGCAGCGCCCCATTGCTGACATCGATGTGCTGCAAGCCTTGAATGACGAAAGCACGGCCCAACCCCCGCACGGCAAGTCATGGGCCGATGTGCTGGCCGCCTGGGTGCATGGCGTGGGCGATTTGCCTCTGGCTGACTTGCTCGCCCGCTTCGGGGTGCAATGGACGGCCAAGCCGCCCTCCTTGACCCAGCAATGGGGCTTGCGCGTGCAAGAACGCAACGACAGCCTCAAGGTGCAAGCCGTGATGCGCGGCAGCCCGGCTGAAGATGCCGGCTTGAGCGCTGGCGATGAGCTGCTGGCCCTCAACGGCTGGCGCTTGAAAAAGAGCGAAGACCTGCAAGCTTGGCGCACCGCCAAAGGCGCACAGACCCTGCTGCTGTGCCGCGACCAGCAACTGCAAGAAGCCAAGCTGCCCCATGGGCACGATCAGCCCACAGGCTGGGGCCTGAGTGCCGTGATCAGCCCCTGCCCTGCGCAGGCCATGGACAGCGAGACGCAGGCGCGCCAGCAGGCCTGGCTGAGGCAGGGTTGAGAGCACGAACATGAATTTGCGCTTGAGCCAAAGACGCTGGCCATGGGTGGTTGTGGTGGTCCTGGTCTTGTTGGGCCATGTGCTGTTGACTGAAAGCATTGCCTCGCACATGCGAGACATGTCGCCCAGTGACGCTTCCAGCATCAAGCGGCTGGAGGCCGAGTATGTGGCCGACATGAGGCTCACTGACCCGCCCGTGATCGTGGCGCCTCCAGCCACGGCCGTGCCTGCCGCCGCCGAGGCAGCCGAACTTGCCACGCAGGCTGCATCCAAACCCAAACCGGCCAAACGCCCAGAGAAAAAACCGCCACCGCCCCCCGCTGCAAAGGACACGCCGCCCGAGGCGGCAGCCGCTGCGTCAGCCCCAGAACCAATGGCCAAG
>JBEANX010000123.1:0-3464 GCA_041165245.1 Pseudomonadota bacterium | reverse complement strand
TCTTTGAAGAGACCTTGCCCCTGCTGGCTGCCGCTGGCATCGAGGTCACCGAAGACCCTGAAAAGTCCCGCAAGTTGATCCTGCCCACCACCCGTGCCGACGTGCGTGTGGTGCTGGTGCGCGCCACCGACGTGCCCACCTATGTGGCCCATGGCGGCGCCGATGTGGGCGTGGCCGGCAAGGACATCCTGATCGAACATGCTGGCAGCAGCGAAGGTGACGGCGGCCTCTACCAGCCGCTGGACCTGAACATCGCCAAGTGCCGCATGAGCGTGGCCGTGCGCGCTGACTTTGACTACCAGGCGGCCATCAAGCAAGGCTCGCGCATCCGCGTGGCCACCAAGTACACGACCATCGCCCGCAATCACTTTGCGGACAAGGGTGTGCACGTGGACCTGATCAAGCTGTACGGCTCGATGGAACTGGCGCCTTTGACAGGCCTGGCCGACGCAATCGTTGACCTGGTCTCTACCGGCAGCACGCTCAAGGCCAACCACCTGGTCGAGGTCGAAGAGATCATGAAGATCAGCTCGCGTCTGGTGGTCAACCAGGCGGCGCTCAAGCTCAAGCGTGAGCCCATCCGCGCCCTGATCGAAGCCTTCCGCTCGGCCATCCCGGCCTGAGCCAAGGCTTGCGCAGATCACCCACATCAGCCCCGGCGCCAGTGCGCCTTTGCGTTTTCTGACAAGCTTGCAGCCATGACGGTCCAGATCAGCCAACTCGCCACCTCGCAACCCGACTTTGACGCCGCCTTTCAGAAGGTGCTGCATTGGTCGGCCGAGACCGACTCGGCCATCGAAGACCGCGTGGCCGCCATCTTGGCCGACGTGCGCTCGCGTGGCGATGCCGCCGTGCTGGAGTCCACCGCCCGTTTTGACCACCTGGACGTGGCCAGCATGGGTGCGCTGGAACTCACGCCCGCCGAGCTCAAAGCTGCCTTTGACAGCCTGCCCGCCGAGCAGCGCGAGGCGCTCCAATCAGCCGCCGCACGGGTGCGCAGCTACCACGAGCGCCAGAAGCAGGCCTGCGGCCTGAGCTGGTCTTACCGCGATGAAGACGGCACCTTGCTGGGCCAAAAGGTCACGCCGCTGGATCGCGTGGGCATCTATGTGCCCGGTGGCAAGGCGGCTTACCCATCGTCGGTGCTGATGAATGCCATTCCAGCCCATGTGGCCGGTGTGGAAGAGATCATCATGGTGGTGCCCACGCCGCGTGGCGAGAAGAACCCGCTGGTGTTGGCTGCGGCCTATGTGGCGGGCGTGTCACGGGCTTTCACCATCGGTGGTGCGCAAGCGGTGGGTGCGCTGGCCTACGGCACCGCCACCATCCCCAAGGTCGACAAGATCACTGGCCCTGGCAACGCCTATGTGGCCAGCGCCAAGAAGCATGTGTTTGGTCTGGTCGGCATCGACATGATCGCCGGCCCCAGCGAGATCCTGGTGCTGGCCGACGGCAGCACGCCGCCTGACTGGGTGGCGATGGACCTGTTCAGCCAGGCCGAGCATGACGAACTGGCCCAGAGCATCCTTTTGTGCCCCGATGCCGCCTACATCGCGAAGGTCAAGGCCGAGATCGAACGGCTGCTGCCCACCATGCCGCGCGCCGACATCATCCGTGCGTCCTTGGAAGGCCGTGGTGCCTTGATCCACACCCGCAGCATGGAAGAGGCTTGCGAGATCAGCAACCGCATTGCACCCGAGCACCTCGAGGTGTCGAGCAACGACCCGCACCGCTGGGAGCCTTTGCTCAAGCACGCCGGCGCCATCTTCCTGGGGGCCTACACCAGCGAGAGCCTGGGTGACTATTGCGCGGGCCCCAACCATGTGCTGCCCACCTCGGGCACCGCACGTTTCTCATCGCCCCTGGGCGTCTATGACTTCCAGAAGCGCTCAAGCCTCATCGAGGTGAGCGAAGCCGGAGCCCAGGTGTTGGGCAAGACGGCCGCTGTGCTGGCCTACGGCGAAGGCCTGCAGGCCCACGCCCAGGCGGCTGAATTCCGCCTGAAGCGCTGAACTCAAGCGCCGAACTCAGGCGTTGATCCTTGGCGCCGAGCGCCAATCTGCCTGAGCCTGGCGCATCGATGCATCACTTCTTGGCGAAGATCTGGTCAAAACCCTGGGCCAGCACGTCGAAGTAGCTGATGCTACCGCCGTCTGCGTTGTAGAGGGCCGTCAGGAAAATGGCGGCGAAGGGCAATGCAAGCAGTTGCAGCAAGGGATTGCTGGGCTTGGTGGCGGCGGCCGTGGCTGCGCCTGCGACGGCTTGGATCTCTTGGGTGGACAGTTGGCGCATGTGGGCTCCTGAATGATGCGTGATGAATGAAAAAGATCGAATGATCTCCATTGCATCGTAGCTGTCTTTTGCAAAGCTTCGTGAGCTCAGCCTTCATTCACTTGAACCCTGTTGCTCACCCCGCATCTGAGTGGTGGGCGACTGGCACTGCTGCGCACTCCTTGGCATGTGTGCGGGCTTACAGGGGCTGCTTGATGTTTGATACATCTGTAGCATTTGTTCATTCGCGCCGTGTTGGCAGAGGGTCCAATGTTTTGGATGCCGATGTCGAAAGGCGAACGCTTGTTTGAATGATGTGAGGTGTGTGTTGCCATCCATGCTGACGGAACTGGACCCGATCCAGATTCGCATGCTCCTGCTTTGGGGTGTGGCGGTGCTCGCTTTGATGCTCGGCATCACGGCCCTGATCAAGTGCAATGTGGTGACCTTGCACCGTTTCCCCTGGTGGCGGCGCGCTCGCAACATCCTGTTTGGGGTGGACAACGAGCAGCGGGGCATCTTCCTGCGCTTTCTGGTGGGCTTGCTCAATGCCATGACAGGCGTGCTGGTGCTCAATTTCGGGGTGGATCAAGGCGCCATCGACCCTGCGCAATGCCGGGAGCTCACCCATTGGGCCTTGGGCGTCAGCCTGTTCTGGCTGGTGGTCATGCGCAGTGGCGTGAACAAACGCTTTTCTGACCCTTCCTTGGCCGAGCCTCAGATGGTGTCGGCCATCTTCTTCCTGGCCTGGGGCTACACGATCGGCGGGCCAGGCAGCCCGATTGCCTTGATGCTGCTGTTCATCATCCTGATGTTCAGCATGTTCCAGGCGACCACCAAGCAGTTGGTGCGCTGCAGCCTCTTGGCGGTGGCACTGTTCGGCCACAGCTTCTGGCAAGTGGCCCATGCGCCCAAGCCGGAGCCTTTTCAAGCCGTGATGCAGGCGATTTATTTCGCTGTGCTGGTCATCGTTCTGGTGAGCATGTGTGTGTTGATGACTTACCTGTCCAACATCCGCGCGCGCTCCTCGCAACGCAAGCAATCGCTGACCGAAGCGTTGGGCCGCATCCGCGAGTTGGCCATCCGTGACGAGCTGACGGGCCTGTTCAACCGCCGTCACATCCTCGAGCTGCTGCACACCGAGCGCTCTCGTGCTGACCGAACGTCCCAAACCTGGTGCTTGTGCATGATCG
>JBEANX010000122.1:0-3696 GCA_041165245.1 Pseudomonadota bacterium | reverse complement strand
AAAGCTTTCTTCCACGGCCTGGATGGCGCTCTGGTTCTGGGCCAGCGTGTTCGCGTCACGAGCGGCAGGCACCATGAGGTATTGGTGGCTCTGTGGGCCGTCAATCAAGGTGGCTCTGATGGCTTGAACTTGGCCTTGTTCGTTCCGCCGGGCGCCTTGAAAACGCGAGGCGCTCAGGCCATTGAAGGTCGCCCGGCTCAATTGCCCTTGCGTGGGTTGTAGCAATTGGCGGATCACCTCTTCATGGCTACCTTGCACCTTCTGCGGCACCGGGTGCAGCACGACACCGGCCGAGCCTTGCGGGTTGATCAGCGTGAGCGCTTCAGCGCCGTTCTGGATCTTCCAACCCACGGGTGCAGACAGGGCAAAGCCCAGGCCCTCGTGATAGAAGTGGCGGCCACGCGTGAGGCCTTGCTCGGCGCTCTCGCCAAAGCTCATGCCGTTGATGGCCTGCAGGTATCGGGCATGGCCGTCGTCGCGGTAGCCGCCATTGCCGGGTGGGGTGTACTTGGCGGCGATCTGGCGGATGTCTGCCAAACGCTTGTCATTGGTTGGGTGTGACGACAACCAGTTGGCACCTGAGGGCGCAGGCTTGCCTTCGGCCTGGGCGCGATCGGCGGCAAAGCGTTCCTGCTGCTTGAGCACGTCGATCACATCGACCATGTTGCCCGGGTTGTACTGGTTGCGGGCCAGGTATTCGGCGCCCAGGCCGTCGGCCTGCAATTCCTGGTCGCGGCTGTAGCCCGCCAGCCAACCGGCGGCCACGCTCTGTGACACATTGCTGGCCATCTGGCCTGCGCCACTCATGCCTTTGCTCTCCAGCACCGCGCCCAGGATGGACGCGGCAAACACGCCCAGGCCTGCCGTTTGTTGCTGCGTGGCGCGCTGCGCGCCATGGCGGGCGGTGACGTGGCCGATCTCATGGCCCATCACGCCGGCCAGGTCGGCCTCGCTGTCCAGATAGGCCATGATGCCGCGCGTCACGTACACATAACCGCCAGGCAGGGCAAAGGCGTTGATCTCCGGGCTATTGAGCACTGTGAAGTGCCACTGCAAATTGGCTCGGTGCGACTGTTTGGCCAGGCGTTGGCCCACGTCGGTCACATAGGCCTGCAGCTTCTCGTCGGGGTAGCGGCCATATTCCTTGAGCACCTCTTCGTGCTGCTGGCGGCCGGTGTTGATTTCCTCAGCCTCGCTCATCACCGTGCGCTCTTGCTGGCCGGTGACAGGGTTGATGGTGGTGGTGCCGCAGGCGGTGAGCAGGGCAAGGCTCAAGGCCGTGGATGCACGCAGAACGTGGCTCCTAAGGCCTGTATGACGGGGCAGGGCGGGTGCGAAGCGGCTCATCATGGTGTCTTCTTCGAAGATGCTGTGTCGGCTTGAAGCTCATCTTGCACGGCCTGCAAGATGCGGTGCCTCAGCCATTGGTTGGTCGGGTCTTCTTCGGCGCCAGTGTGCCAGTACAGGTGGGCATCAAGCTGGGCCGGGCTGAGCGGGAAGGCGTGCAGCACATTGTCGAACTGCTGGTTGGCCACGCGGGCGTATTGCTCGGGCATGGTCAGCAGCATGTCGGTGCGGCTGACCACCCGGCAGGCCGCGAAGTAGTGGCGGCAGCGCAGACCGATCTGGCGGCGCAGGCCTTGGCGGCTCAGTTCGTAGTCTTCCAGGCCCAGGCCCTGTTTGCGGGCCGACACCAGCACGTGCGAGCCGGCCAGATAGGTGTCCAGGCGCAGGGGCTGCTTGCCGATCAAGGGGTGATTCTGGGCAGCCACCACCACCAGCTTGTCCAGCACCAGGCGGGTGTGTTGCACTTCGGCCGCCACAGGCAAGGCGATGTCGACCACGGCGTCGACCCGGCCCTGGCGCAAGGCGTCGGCAATGTCGTGGCGCTCGACCTGGATGCAGTGGATGGTGATGCCCGGCGCATGCTCGCGGATGTGGGCCATCACGCCAGGCATGGTCAGCGACTCCAGGATGTCGCGCATGCCGATGGTGAAGACGCGATCGGAGGTCTCCGGCACAAAGCCTTGCTGCGGCGAGCGCACACCGGCCTGCAAGCTGCTCAGCGCATGGCGCACCACCGGGGTGAGCTGACGCGCATAGGGCGTGGGCAGCATGCGGCGGCCCTGGCGCACAAAGAGCGCATCGCCCAGGTGCTCGCGCAGGCGGGCCAGGGCGTGGCTCACGGCGGGCTGGCTCAGGTGCAACTCGCGGGCAGCGGCGGTGAGCGAGCCCGTCTGCACGATGGCGTCAAACACCGGGAAGAGGTTGAGGTCGATCTTGTTGAGATTCATGGGGCGAATCCAGCTGGATTCAAACAATTCATTTGATGGATGGTGTTGCCATTTTTACACTTCGGTGCGCCCTTGGCCTCGGGCTCAGGGGGCCTGCCCCCGCTGACATTCAAAAAGACCTCACAAGGACACCCCATGGACTTTGGACACTCGCCCCGTGCTTTGGAATACATCGAGCGCGTCAAGACCTTCCTGCGCGACCATGTGATGCCTGCTGAGGCGGCCTATCACGCGCAGCTCACCGGTGTGGCCGATTGGCGCCAGTGGCGCCAGCCCGCCATCATGGAAGACCTCAAAGCCAAGGCCCGTGCCGCCGGTTTGTGGAACCTCTTTCTGAAAGACCCGCACCATGGCGCCGGCTTGACGGTGACCGAATACGCCGCGCTGGCCGAGCTCATGGGCCACAACACCATGGCCGCCGAGGTGTTCAACTGCAACGCGCCTGACACCGGCAACATGGAAGTGCTGCACATGTACGGCAACGCCGAGCAGCAGGACCGCTGGATGAAGCCGCTGCTGGCCGGCGAGATCCGCTCGGCCTTCTGCATGACCGAGCCTGATGTCGCGTCTTCAGACGCCACCAACATGGAGGCCACCGCCGTGCCCGATGGCGACGACATCGTCATCAACGGCCGAAAATGGTTCAGCTCGGGCATTGGCCATCCCAACTGCCGCGTGCTGATCTTCATGGGCCTGACCGACCCAGGTGCCGACCGCCACGCGCGCCACTCCATGATCCTGGTGCCTTTGAACACACCCGGCGTGAAGATCGAGCGCATGCTGCCCGCCTTTGGCGTGTACGACGAGCCCTTTGGCCACGGCGAAGTGACTTTTGACAACGTTCGGGTCCCCAAAGAGAACGTCATTGCAGGCCTGGGCCGCGGCTTCGAGATTGCGCAGGGGCGCTTGGGCCCTGGCCGTATCCACCACTGCATGCGCTGCATTGGCGGAGCCGAGCGCGCCCTGGCCCTGATGAGCGAGCGTGGCGACAAGCGCGTGGCCTTTGGCAAGACGCTGAACCAGCTGGGTGGCAATGTGGATGTGATCGCCAATGCGCGCATGGCCATTGAGCAGGCACGCCTGCTCACGCTCAAGGCCGCCTGGATGATGGACACCGTGGGTGTAAAGGCCGCCATGAGCGAGATCTCGATGATCAAGGTGGTGGCACCCAATGTGGCTCAGACCGTGATCGACGCGGCCATCCAGATGCACGGCGCTTTGGGTGTCACACTCGACACGCCGCTGAGCACCCTGGCGGCTTATGTGCGCACCGTGCGCCTGGCCGATGGTCCGGACGAGGTGCACCGCAAGGTGGTCAGCCGCTTCGAGCTGGCACGCCAGCGCCAGGCCCGTGGTGAGTGACTCAAACAGAACACAGTCAAGCAGAACAAAGCAACTGGAG
>JBEANX010000121.1:0-2899 GCA_041165245.1 Pseudomonadota bacterium | reverse complement strand
GCCGCCCAATGACCTTGATAGCTGGCGCCAACACCCCTTTGACGCGGCCAGGTTCATCTTCAAGGCCTTGCAAGCTTCAAGGCCCATGGTGGGCCCGATCATCGTGCAGGAAACGGGGGTGGCCTTGGGACACCTGGTCGAAGGCTTGATTCCTGGCTTGCTCATGGCGGTCGGCGTGCTGGGCGCCACCACCGTGCTGGGCACCGTGGTGGGCGGGGCAGTGGGCGCCTTTGCAGGCGGATTTGGCGCGGCACCAGGGGCGGCCTTGGGGGGCCAACTGGGCTTTGACATTGGCATGGCCGCGCTGGCGTGGATGGGCCTGGCCTTCATCGTGGCCAGCTTGGGACAAGGATTGCCGAAGCTCAATCAGCAAGCGGAGCTGGGCATCAAGCGTGCCGTGCACGCCATGAACCTGCCGCCGCCAGCGCGCCCAGCTGAAATGCTGGAAGCCTCGCGGCATTTCGCGCAGGCCCAGGCGCTCTTGTTCAAGCTGATCCTGATGGGATTGGTGGCTTGGCTCCTCAAGAAGGGTGCCGTGAGCAGCGCCCAACAAGTCGGCAACAGTGCACGTGCCATTTCAGGGGCCAGCAAAGCGGGCACCAGCGTAGAAGCCGCAGAAGCCGGTGTGGCAGAACTGGTGGCGCAACTGCGCAAAAGCCAATTGGGCAATGGCTTTGCCGATTGGGTGGAGGGCAACTGGCGGCAGTTGATCGAGAACCCGAAGTTGCGTCCGCAAACGGCGGTAAAGGCAGTGACCAAGCGTGAGGCGGAGGTGGTGACGCCGAGTCAGTTGGCGAAGATGCGAAACTCAGCGGCCCATAATAAAGTTACTCGCGAACAACCAACAGAACTTGCAGAAAATACAGCGCCAACAAAGTCAAACAAATATTCCCGCAGAAGCGAAGCAAAGAGAATTCCAGCAGAAGAAGTGAATGCAACGTATCCAGAGGGATGGGCGCCGCCATACAAACCAGGCACAATGGCCACGGAATTCACAACCACTACAGACGAGGTCTTCGCCAGAGTCCACGGAGAAAACAATATGGCTCGCTCCTGGATGATGAAGAGAGAGGCGATCGAAGGCTTGAGCCCAGCAGAGATCAAATCAAAATATGCCCTACCTGAATTACCCACCAAGATCTCCGAGGTGCATGTACCTGCAGGAACAAATGTGAGAACGGGCACAGTTAACCCAGTATTTGGCGGCAAAGGAAATGCAACACAGTATGAATTGCTTGAGCGACTACCAGCATCAGCCTTCAAAAATACAACTCCCTTACAACCATGACCTCAAAAATTTTTGAAATCAACGATGGGTTGTTCTTCATTGCAAACAATCACATCGACACGCCATTCAAAGTCGAAAAAGTAGTCTATTTAAATGATCAAGTCATCGCACTGATGGAGCCGCCAGCAAAAACAGCATTCAACCGAAACATCATCTCTTATTCGACCGAAGGGAACCTCCTCTGGCAAATTCAAGAGTCACCACACGGCACACAAATCGACAAGCCATATACCAGCCTCCACATCAACGATCACGGGCAATTGATTGCAGGCAATTGGAATGGCGTTGATTACTCTGTCGACTTGGAAAATGGCATCGTCACCGCAGCTGCATTCGATAAATAGCTGAATGAACAAAGGCAGATTGGGCGCCAAGCCTCACCGCTCATCACACAAATAAAATTCACCAAATCGAGATGAATCAAGACAAGCTCAGCAGCGCAGCAAGAGAACTGAGAATTATTCTTAGCCATCACGCGATGCATGACCCAGATGCTCAAAGCCTTTTGGACGGCTTGTCTGACATCCTGCTTGCAGCAGAGCGTGGCGACATCAACGCACCACTCGAACGGAACTCGATTCCAGGAAGTTATTTCTTCAACGAAAGAAATCTTAGAGTTCATGACGGCCTTGAGCTTGCCTACGCAAACTTCAAGATTGAAGTAACTGGCGGCCCCAGCAAATTCTTGCTAACCATGCTTGATGAAGCCTCACCTGAGGATTGAACCCATCTCCCAGCCGACAGAGAATGCAAACAATTCATGAATTTGCACATTGCATAAGAAGACAATGCAAGCAGAACTAGCTTTGCCTCCCTTGAATGCGCTCGCACAAGTCTTGCGCGGTGAGCTGTGTGTTTTCAAAACACCCTCAGGCACCAACGATGACATGCTCCCCACAGATCACGCTCAGTTGCTCAAAGCGTGGCTTTACCCGCTTGCCAACAAGCTTGGCACCATTGAGGTGAGCCGGACTTTGCATCAGGCCCTGATCGCAGCTTGCCATGACAGCCTTGGCGTCTTTTGCGCTCACCAGTGCTTCTACGTTCAGGTGGTCAACGAACACCAAGGCATCTCACCATTCGTGATGGAAAAATGCGCCCTGCCAAAGGCACTTGCCGCTGCGTTCACGACGCATGCCTCAGCCTTGCATGCCCTGGAAGTCAGGCCGGGCGATCTGGCCAACGACCGCTCCTACAAAGTCACCCTCGCTGGCATGCGCATCCTGGCCAGGGACTACCAAATTGACTGGGGCATGGAGTTGCCCACTGCCTGAACCCTATGCATGCCTCTGAACACCCACCACTCGTCGTGCTGAGCTTGAGCCAACAAGCCATCCAAGCCAAGTCAAACGACGCTAACACCACCCTGAATCTGCGCCAACTGGGTTTTGAACCCAATGGCCCGCACATGCTCAAAGACGTGGCCACTGAATCTGAGTTGCACGCTGTGGTGAACCAACTGGTCGCGATGGATGCGGCCTTCTCTGCAGGCCATGGTTGGAGCCCCGCTGAAATGCTCGAACTCCTCAGGGACCAAGGTGTTTTTACAGGCCCTTACAAAGTGATCGCGTGGCGCGGCCCCGGTGATTTCGAAACCCGCCTCTGCTGACC